>NZ_JBTOOE010000014.1:0-107684 GCF_054786815.1 Pseudoneobacillus rhizolycopersici
CACATAATTTCATTATAGTCTTAGATTCTGTAACTCAATCATTTACACAAAATAAATTACACTCCCGTCTCATGGACAAAATGATCAAGCAAACAGCTCAAAATGTCTATGAAACGGAGTCTCATGGACAAAAAGACCAAGCAAGCTACTAGAAATGTCTATGAAATAGCGTCTCATGGACAAAAAGACCAAGCAAACTGTTGAAAATGTCTATGAAACGGAGTCTCATGGACAAAATGATCAAGCAAACAGCTCAAAATGTCTATGAAACGGAGTCTCATGGACAAAAAGACCAAGCAAGCTACTAGAAATGTCTATGAAATAGCGTCTCATGGACAAAAAGACCAAGCAAACTGTTGAAAATGTCTATGAAACGGAGTCTCATGGACAAAAAGACCAAGCAAGCTACTCAAAATGTCTATGAAATGGCGTCTCATGGACAAAATGACCAAGCAAACTGTTGAAAATGTCTATGAAACGGAGTCTCATGGACAAAAAGACCAAGCAAGCAGCTCAAAATGTCTATGAACCAGCATCTCATGGACAAAATGACCAAGCAAACACCTCAAAATGTCTATGAACCAGCATCTCATGGACAAAATGACCAAGCAAACACCTCAAAATGTCTATGAAACAGCATCTCATGGACAAAATGACCAAGCAACACCTCAAAATGTCTATGAAACGGCGTCTCAAAGAAAACAACCTTTGGTACAAATGAAATCTTTGTCCAAAATATTGAACAAAATTAAATTTATTGGTAAAATAAATCCCCTATCGGAGAGGAGTTGAATTATGGAATCCAACAATCTAAATAACTCAACGATTCCAGCAACAGCCCCAAAAACTAATATCTTTACAAATCGAGCTGTCTTGGCGATTATGTCGTCTAATTTCTTGTTACAACTCGGAATTTGGGTGCGGAATTTTGCGATTCTTTTATACGTAACGGACATCACAAACAACGACCCCATCTACGTGTCATTGATTTCGGTCGCCGAGTTTGCGCCAATCTTCATATTTTCCTTTATTGGCGGAACCTTTGCGGATAGATGGAAACCGAAGCTCACGATGATTTGGTGTGACTTTCTCAGCGCCATCTCAATTGGTATCGTATTATTAGCCTTGATTTACGGCTCATGGCATGCCATCTTCTTCGCGACACTAGTGTCAGCAATTTTATCACAGTTCTCCATGCCATCGGCGATGAAACTGTTGAAGCAACATGTGCCAGGTGAACAAATTCAATCGGTAATGGCGATGTTCCAATCGTTAATGGCAATCTTTATGGTCATCGGTCCGATGATCGGTACCTTTGTTTACCAACGATATGGAATCTACACCTCTATTTCCGTCATGGGTGCGATGTTTCTTTTATCAGCAGTGGTTTTATTAGTTCTTCCTAAAGATTTAGAGAAAGAACAAACCGAAGCGCATGATTTCAAAAAAGAATTTGCAGACGGATTTCGTTATGTGACTAATAGTAAGATTTTAAAAACGATGGGCTCGGTGTTCGCCGTTTGTGGTTTAGCGGTCGGACTAATCTCCCCACTTGGAATCTTCGTGGTGATGGAAAACCTAGGGAAGTCGAAGGATTTCCTTCAATGGATTCTCATGGCGAATGGGGTCGGGATGCTGCTCGGCGGTGGAATTGTTATGACCATTTCTAAAAAAATATCTCCGCAAAAGCTATTGGCCATCGGGATTTTTTCCAGCATGCTCTTTACGGTTGGCATTGGCTGGTCAACTAGTGCGACCTTAACCATTGCTCTACAAGTACTAAACGGCATGTTCTTCCCATGCATTCATATCGGGATTAACACGTTGATTCTCAAGAATACCGAGGAAGCTTTTGTTGGTCGCGTAAATGGGGTACTGAACCCGTTGTTTATGGGGTTAATGGTCATCGGCATGTCAGCTACAGGTGTAGTAAAAGAACCATTGACGTTATTTGGGGTTTACTTAGTTGCAGGTGTTTTGTTTTTACTGGGAGCACTTCTTGTCGTACCCTTATTTAAAATCAAAGAAAACCAAACAGCTCAAGCAGCTGTTGAATAACTGTAAAAACAAAAACCACAGTCGTTTAGTATGACTGTGGTTTTTCAATCAAAAGATGTTTTTCTCTTTCCACTTCCATGGCTGAAACAATATAAGCAAAGCCATTTAATAGAAAATAAACGAAATTAGATTGAACTTGCTGCTTTTCACCTAAGTAAGTGTTGAAAATCATACAAACGGAAAAAAACACCACAAAACATAGAGCCATTCGGTTTAAAATGATCATTCAAAAACCACCTCTTTATAAGGGTTTATAATAATCATATTGTATGATGTCTAGTCTTATTCGGACATTTCCTCCCAATCTAAAAAATCAAAATGTCTCAAATTAAAATGTAATGCTAGGAAGCTCCCCTTGGCGATAAGAATTTCCTGTTAAAATTACCGATTCCTTCAAAAAATAAAATAATTGACCTTCCCATTAGATTTGATTATAGTTAAATCCGTAAATAGTTAAATAGATGAACTATTAAATAATTGAATAAACACGAAGTGAGGTGAATAGATTTTTATGTCTAAAGCAAAAATTGCCGATTTGGTCAATCGCTACATCAATGTCTCCCATTCGGTTGAGAAAAAGGCCGGCGCCCTTGTCAAAGAGCAAATTGGCAGTGACCTTACCAATGATCAACATTTCACCCTTCGCTATATCAATCAGGTTGAGACTTGCACATCCTCAGAATTAGCGGAGGTATTTGATGTGCAAAAAAGCGCCATCACCGCCATCATTCAACGGCTTTGGGAAAAAGGCCTTATCGAACGAACTCGAGATGAAAAGGATCGTCGAGTTGTTTATTTGACGTTAACCGAAAAAGGGCTGGAACTGTATCAGAAGGCTGAACAACGAATCCATCACCTCGTCGAGTCCTTAATTACTCAGTTTGACGAAACGGAAATCAAACAATTTCTAGACACGTTTGAAAAATTAAATGGAATTCTAATCAATTACAAATTGGAGGAATAGGCAGTGAATGCAATAATCAAAAATAAATGGCTTGTTCTAATTGCTTGGATTGCCATTGTCGTTGGACTGTTCATGGTTGCCCCTAATATGGCCGACCTCGTCCGCGAAAAAGGCGAAATAAAAGTGCCGGAAGGATACTCTTCGACATTAGCACAAGAAATAATGGACGAAGTGAAATCTGACAATGGGTCTCAGGTGGCATTAGTTTTTCATAATGATAAAAAACTAACAGCAACCGAAATCAAAGAGGCTGAAAATGCCATCCATAAGCTAGAAAACCAAAAAGACGAGCTTGGCATTAAGGAAATGATCAGCCATTTCAACGAAAAGAGCTTAGCAGACCAGCTCGTTTCGAAAGACGGCAAGTCAATCCTCGCTTCTGTTACGGTTGACTTTAAAGGACGGACTGCTACCGAGGTAAGCGATGCTTTATACGAAGCCATCGATGATGCGAAAGTTGACCACTACTATACAAGCGGTTGGATGATTAGCGAAGATTTGATGAAAAGTTCTGAAGAGGGCTTGAAAAAAACTGAGGGAATTACCGTTGTCTTTATCCTTGTCGTTTTATTACTAGTGTTTCGCTCAGCGATTGCACCGATTATCCCATTAGTAACAGTGGGTTTCTCGTATCTTGGGGCACAGTCAATCATCGCGATACTTGTTGATCGGCTGGACTTTCCAATTTCAAACTATACGCAAATTTTCTTAGTCGCTATTCTATTCGGTATTGGAACCGACTATTGTATCCTGCTGTTAAGTCGCTTTAAAGAAGAGCTTGCCGGGCAGAACAGCATTCCGGAAGCCATCGTCGAAACCTATCGGAATGCTGGTCGTACCGTCTTTTTCAGCGGTGTTGCCGTCATGATTGGTTTTGCGGCAATTGGGTTTTCGAAATTTATTCTTTATCAGTCAGCAGTGGCTGTTGCAGTTGGTGTAGCGCTATTATTAATCGCCTTGTTCACGATTGTGCCGTTTTTCATGGCCATTTTAGGTTCGAAAATTTTCTGGCCATCGAAAGCGAAAGCGGAGCATGGCGATAGCAAGATTTGGGCATTTTTCGGAAACTTCTCCTTATCGCGTCCAATCCTAGCATTACTCGTTGTTGCCATCGTTTGTGTACCATTCTTGATTAAATATGATGGTAAAATTTCTTTTAACCAATTAGAAGAAATTAGCGGTGACGTCAATTCGATTAAAGCGTTTAACGCGATTGCCGAGTCTTTTCGTGCGGGTGAATCAATGCCGACTAAGATTGTCTTAAAAAATGATGAAAAAATGGACTCTGTTGAATACATCGGCCTTGCTGAAAAAATTAGTCAGGAGCTAGAAAAGGTTGACTATGTCGATACTGTTCGATCTATTACTAGACCCACAGGTGAACCAATTGAAGAATTATTTGTTGCCAATCAAGCAAAAACCTTGGAGGAAGGGCTTGGCCAAGGAAAAGAAGGTCTTGATAAAATTAGCGAAGGCTTAAACGAAGCGGGCAGCAAATTATCGGAATCCGCTCCACAACTTGAAGATGCCACCAAAGGCATCAACGACCTAATTACTGGAACGAACGACATTCAAAATGGGCTAACGGAAATTCATACAAACCTTGCAAAAATTGAAGCTGGGATTCGCCAAGGCTCAGTCGGCTCGGATCAACTCAAAAAAGGTTTAGCCGATGCTAAATCTGGAGCAGAAGAGTTGTTAGCTGGTTATAAGCAACTTTTAAAAGGCTACCAAGACATTAGAGGCAATCTCGCTAATCTTGAAAACGAATATACAAAAGTAGGGAATGGTTTAACGGCATTAAATAATGCTTTAAAACAAATTAAGGATGAAAACTTCACCTATTTAGAAGGGAAGTTCCAAGGCCTTGAAGGCGAGATGGCATACCAACAAGTAAAAGGAACCATACAAACGCTTCAACAACAGATGGAACCACTTTCCTCAGGCTTAAATAGGTTAAATGCTGGTCTAACGCAATTGAATGGTGGAATGACGCAAGCAAATACTGGTTTTGCAAAAGCTAACGACGGTGGGCAAGAGCTTGTTAGCGGTCTTGAGCAATTAATCGCCGGTATCGAAAAGCAACAAGCTGGACTTAATCAGTTAGCAGATGGTCAAGGTCAAATCGTTTCAAACATGCCAAAGTTGACTGGCGGACTAGGTGAAATCAACAATGGCCAAAAGCAATTGCTTGCTGGTTTTGGTGACTTAGGCGGTCAATTAACGCAATTAACCGAAGGACTTGGGCAAAGTTCTGAAGGGTTAAATAAAGTTTCGGAAGGGCTTGGCTCAGCGAAAGACTATTTGAGCGGACTAACAGAGTCAACAAGCGACAGCTTCTATATGCCGAAAGAAGTTCTTGAAAGTAAGGATTTTGAACAAGCTTTAGATGTCTATTTATCTGAAAATCGCAAGATTATGACGCTAGATGTCATTTTTAAATCCAATCCATATGCCAATCAAACCATTGACAGAATTGAAGATGTGAAGGTAGCTGTAGAACGCGCGACAAAGGGCACGAAACTAGAAAATGCCAAAGTCGCGGTAGGTGGAATGACAAGTGTGAATAACGATTTACGTACTGTTTCAGGAGAGGATTATTCTCGTACCGTTGTGTTAATGTTAGTCGGAATCTCGATCATCCTTGTGTTCCTTTTCCGTTCTTTAATCATGCCAATCTATATTATTGGCTCACTGATTTTAACGTATTTCACATCAATGGGTATCAATGAAACCATTTTCGTTGACATCCTTGGCTATACCGGCATAAGTTGGGCCGTGCCATTCTTCGGCTTCGTTATATTGATGGCGCTTGGTGTCGACTATAGTATTTTCTTAATGGATCGTTTTAACGAATATAAAGATCTCTCAGTCGGTGAGGCCATGTTTATTTCGATGAAAAAGATGGGCACGGTTATTATCTCTGCTGCGATAATCCTTGGTGGTACGTTTGCTGCGATGATGCCATCAGGTATGCTGTCACTTTTACAGATTGCAAGTATTGTATTAGTAGGATTATTTTTATACACCTTCGTGGTTCTACCGATGTTCATACCAGTCATGGTAAAAAATTTCGGCAATGCGAACTGGTGGCCGTTTAAACGAGTTTAGATTAGAAGATTAAGAGAACGTCTCCTTTAGGGGACGTTCTTTATTTTGTCACAAAAATTTCATTTACATAGTTGACTTGAGAATGATACTCAATTAGAATGAGAATGTGATTGATAATAATTATCATTTTCAGGTAATATATGGGGGTTAAACAATATGAAATTATCAAAATTATGGATTACCATTTTAGCAAGTATCATGTTAGTATTAAGTTTGGCAGCTTGTGGGGCAAACGATAACGCCTCGGACTCTGATAACAAAAAAGAACCGAAAGAAGACACCGAAGAAAAAGTTGTCAATGTATTTACAGCTAGACACTATCCTGTTGACGAAGAAGTCTTCAAAAAGTTTACAGAAGAAACAGGTATTACTGTTAATGTAGTAAAAGCAGAAGCTGAAGAATTAATTGAACGTCTGAAGCGTGAAGGTGAAAGCACAGCAGCCGACCTATTCATTACCGTTGACGGTGGTGTCCTTGCCAACGCGAAGAAAAATGACATCTTACAGCCGGTATCATCAGAAGTAGTGGAAGCAAATGTACCGGAAAACCTTCGTGATGCAGAAAATAAGTGGATTGGAATGGCTACTAGAGCTCGTGTTATTGTATATTCCAAAGACCGAGTAACGCCTGATCAATTGTCTACATATGAGGACTTGACAACTGACAAATGGAAGGGAAAAGTGTTAGCGCGATCCTCAACGAATCTTTATAACCAATCACTCTTAGCTTCGTTTATTGAATTAAACGGCGAAGCACAAGCCGAAGAGTGGGCAGCAGGTATCGTGAAAAACTTTGCGCGCCAGCCAGATGGCGGTGACCGCGACCAGGCAAAAGCGATTGCAGCAGGTACTGGTGATGTAGCCATCATGAATACGTACTATGTAGGACTTATGTTGAATTCTGAGGACTCTGAAGAAGTCAAAGTGGCAGAAAACATCGGTGTGTTCTTCCCGAACCAAGAAACGACAGGTACTCATATTAACATTAGCGGAATTGGCTTAACCAAACATGCAAAACATCCAAAAAATGCGACTAAACTAATCGAGTATATGACTAGCGTAGAAGCACAAGAATATATATCAGCGAACAACTATGAATTCCCAGTAAACCCAGAAGCAGCGAAAGCAGAATTACTGCAATCTTGGGGCGATTTTAAAGCACAACAGTTAAACTTTGATACATTAGGAACTCATAATGCAAAAGCACTTGAAATTTTTAACAAAGTAGGCTGGAAGTAATGAATCCGAAAAAGATCAAACGTTTCGTTCGTAAGGAACTTAACGGCTGGTGGATTATTAGTATTATTGGAGCGGCGGTCGTGTTACTGCCACTCCTTTTCATCTTATTCTCCATATTTCAAGAACCGAATGAAAACTGGTACCAGGTCCGCCAATATTTATTGAAAACATATGTGGCAAATACGTTCATTCTAGTGGGATTAACAGGATTGTTCACCGCTTTTCTAGGTATAACTTTAGCTTGGCTAGTGGCGGCTTACGATTTTCCATTGAAAAAATTCTTTCGTTGGGGCTTAATTCTGCCAATTGCCATTCCTCCGTATATTGGTGCCTATACCTATCGTACGATGTTAAGTTACACCGGAGTCGTTCAAACAACACTTCGAAATCAGTTTGATTATCAAATTGACCCAGAGTTACTGGCAGTATCATCACTGCGCGGGGCGATTTTTATTTTCACGATTTTTTTGTTTCCATATGTTTATCTCATCACTCGGCCATTTTTAGAAAATCAAAGCTCGGCCTTTATTGAAAATGCACGACTGCTTGGTAGCAAGCCTTTGGCACTATTCTTTAAGGTCATTCTCCCTCTTTCACGGCCAGCAATTGTGGCAGGAACGGTACTTGTGGTGTATGAAGTATTAAGTGACTATGGAGTAACCAGTTATTTTGGCATCCATACCATCACAACGGCTATTTTTCAAACATGGTTTGGCATGTATGATGTCAATACCGCTTTAAGACTTGCCGCCTGGCTCATGGTCGTTGTCGTTGGTTTGTTTTTTCTCGAAAGATTACTTCGCAGTCGTCGGAGGTATAATCTTAGTACAAAGTCTAGACCAATCTCGCCGGTGAAACTAACTGGCATGAAGGCACTGCTAGCAAGTCTATATTGTGGCATTATATTATTAGTGGGATTTTTGATCCCGGTCATCCAGCTTGTTTCCTGGGCGAAATTAACCTTTGTAAAAGTGTGGAATGAAACCTTTCTTGATCTTTTGGGCAACACCGTATTTATTGGGGTGATATCGAGCGCGATTATTATCATCGTGGCCGTAATTGTCGCCAATGTTTGCCGGAAACAATCGACCATCTCATTTGTTTTGGCAAAAATTGTGACCGCAGGCTATTCGATTCCTGGAGCCATCATCGCAATAGGCGTTCTAGCCTTGTTCATATCCCTGGATAAATGGTTAGCTCCTGTGTATTCGGCTATGGGATTAGGCAACGCCCCACTTGTTTTAAGTTTATCGATTTCGATGTTGATTTTTGGCTATACCATTCGATTTATGGCGACAGGGTATAATGCTGTTGAAGTCGGTTTTGAAAAAATGGGTGCTAAATTTAGTGAGGCGTCAAGAATGTTGGGCTTAGGTATGACGAAAACCTTCTTTCGGATTGATCTACCTTTGATTAAAGGAGCCTTATTGAGCGGCTTTATTCTAACCTTCGTTGAAATATGCAAAGAGCTACCATTAGTCTTACTTTTACGGCCGTTTAATTTTGAAACCTTGGCCACTAAAACGTTTCAATTTGCCAAAGACGAGCGTATACATGAAGCATCAGTATCATCGTTAATGATTATTGCCATCAGCATTTTATCGGTTGTGGTCTTTCAATGGATTGAAAGGAGAAATAAATGATGAATATTGTTGAGATAAGCAAACTTTGTTTTTCGTTTTCCAAAAAACAACCAGATGTCATCAACGATTTTTCGTTCTCGATTCGCGAGGGAGAAATTGTCGGTATTCTAGGTTCGAGCGGCAGTGGAAAAAGCACGTTGCTACGTCTTATTGCCGGGTTAGAACTACCAAGTGCAGGTTGGATTAAAATCGCCCAACAGCCTGTCGTGACGGATAAACTCTTTATTCACCCCGAGGACCGCGGAGTTGGCATGGTCTTTCAAGATTACGCTCTGTTTCCACATATGACCGTAAAGGATAATATTTTGTTCGGGCTTTCCAAACTGCCTAAAAAAGAACGGCAAGGCCGTCTGGAGGAAATGCTTGATCTTGTTCATATGAGAGGCTTCGAAAAACGATATCCCCACGAACTAAGTGGTGGACAGCAGCAGCGGGTAGCCTTAGCACGTGCCTTAGCACCGAAACCAACCGTCCTATTAATGGACGAACCGTTTAGTAATTTGGACGCCGACCTAAAGGAATCGATCCGTGAAGAGCTTCAATATATTTTAAAAAAGGCCAATATGACCTGCATTATTGTCTCCCACGATCACAAAGACATTGAATCCATTTGTGACCGTAGCATCGTTATAGGGCAGACACCGACTCGAAAAGAAAAAGTCATATGAAGAAGCAGATTCCTATGAGGAACCTGCTTTTATTTTTGTGATTTGCTTAAGTTTGAAGGAAAATAACGTGAGTTTTATAGCTTTTACCCAAAAAGGGCAACCTTTTAGCTAAATTTCAGCAATTTTTAGAAGAAATGGTATAAAATCTGAGATCTTTCTAAAAATAAATGCCCAACTTTTACGCTTTATGCCCAACTTTCCCCCGATATGCCCAACTAAAAAATTATATGCCCAACTTTTCGCAACTTATTTCCAACTTTTCAGATATATGCCCAACTTTTCGTAACTTATTTCCAACTTTTTAAATAAATGCCCAAGTTTCTATCTTTATGCCCAACTTTTCCAGGATATGCCCAACTCTCAATTAAACCCATGCATTTCAAAAAAACGCTTAAAGTAATTTAACATTTAACTTTACTTAACTATTAACCGTCGTTTATAATAAAGTCATAAGAGGTGATCGAATTGGATTCAAAAACAGCCAAAATTTGCAGCCAGATTATTGATTATTCTAATGCCTTAAGCGCACTTTTCCTAGAAGATTATAAAAACCTAACTACCGATGAATATGCGGAACTCTCGACTAAACAACAGGTCATACTGGAACTACTTCGCACCGAAAATCGGACGGTGAACGAAATCTCGCATTATTTTGGTATTACCGCCAGTGCGGCTAGCCAATTAATTTCGAAACTCGAGAAACAAGGCTACGTAAAGCGCGAAATCAACCCGGACAATCGTCGTGAAATCATCGTTCACATGGGTGAAAAAGGACAGCAATACAACGAAATGGTCGATCGAAACCAGCTTTATATCATCGAAAAGTATTATGCTGAGCTGCCCCAAGAGGATTTAGAAAAACTATTAGACATTCATGAAAAGCTATACCATATTGCGCTAAAAGCCCAAACAGAGAAGGAATAAATTTTTTTTATTTAATATTTAAGTAAAGTTAATTATTAAGGAGGCTAACCTATATGAAAGATTTAACAGTGCAATTAAACGATGGTCGAAAAATTGGTTATATCGAATATGGTGATCCAAACGGAATTCCAGTCATGTTTTTCCACGGCACCCCAGGGTCAAGATTGCTGTTTTTAGAGGATGATGAAACCTCCAAGGAATTGGGAATCCGGCTTATTTCCTTAGACCGACCTGGTTTTGGAATTTCTACCCAGAAGCCGAACCGGACTGTTCTCGATTGGGCAGACGACGTGAAGGAAGTAGCTGATCACCTAGGCATTGATAAATTTTCGATTATTGGCGTTTCTGGAGGTGGAGCCTTTGCAGCCGCCTGTGCTTACAAGCTACCGAATCGGGTGACAACAGTGGCTTTGGTCTCCAGTACAACTCCATGGGAGAACGGAAAAGCTCCAAAAAGTGAGATGCGAGCAAACAAAATTGCCTTTTTTCTTGCAAGAAGATTACCTTGGCTCTTAAAAGCGAGTTACCGTGCCCAAAAGAAACTGATCCACCAGCACCCAGAAAAGTTTATGAAACAAATGAAAGAAGGTAACAAACACTTACACGAATGGGACCGCCAATTTTTACAAACCGAAGAGCAGTTGAAAGGGACGATGATGCATTTAGGAGAGGCTTTCCGAGTCTCAGTAGATGAGTGCGTCAATGAACCAGCCTTACTTACAAAACCATGGGGTTTCTCGTTATCTGATATTGAAATTCCTATTGATATTTGGCATGGTGAAGAAGATACAATGGCGCCAACCCAAGAGATCAAAAAAATCGCCCCAACCATTGCTAATTGTCAAACTCACTATATTCCAGGGGCCGGTCATTTTCTGACTGAAGATAAAGAAACATGGGAGAACATTTTAAAAACGATCATCGATCATGAAGAAAAACTAATAAAGACAGCCCTTTAATATAGGGAATATAGGGTATAGAACCGATTGTTCTGTACCCAAACCATATTTACTCTCATGGGACAGTTATTTTTAGACAATAAAATAAGCTAATATAGAGAGGCAGATTGAAGTAATCCCCATTGCGATTAACGGTCTTAATGCTTTCGTACGGAGATCCCTCAGACTTACATTTAATCCGAGTCCAACCATTGCTGCTGTTAAACACCAAGTAGTAAGCTTTGAAATACCATCCATCCATACCTTTGGTACGGGAATAGCTGGGCCAAGAAGATAACTTCCAATAACGCTCATCAAAATGAAACCGATTAGAAACCATGGAAATTCAACCTTAGTCTCAGATTGTTCTCTAGATCCATTTCTTTTCATGATGTAAATAAAAATGAAGCACAGTGGAACAAGTAAAAATACTCGGCCTAATTTTGCAAGTAAACCTGTCGCAAGCGCATCTTGTCCGCCTGTTGCTGCAGCTAAGGCAACGTGGGCAATTTCATGCAAGCTGATTCCTGACCAAATGCCAAATTCGACATCAGACAACGGTAAGAAGGGCCGTAATATCGTATAAGAAATCGCAAAAATGGTTCCAACTAAAGCAATAATGCCTACTGCTATAGCCGTATCTTCATCTTTTGATTTAATGATGGGCGCAATGGCTGCGATGGCTGCAGCGCCACACACTCCTGTTCCGACTCCAAGAAGAAGTGAAATGTTTTTATCCGCCTTCAACAATCGAGCTAGCCACACCGTTACCAAAATAGCAAAGAGTATTACTCCAGTATCTCGAATGAGCAATCCCCAACCATCCTGTAACACCGTTCCAATATTGAGCTTTAGTCCATATAAAATAATGGCAACCCGTAACAATCTTTTCGAAGAAAATACGATACCCGAACGGAGGATGTCAGGATAACCAAAAAATTGCCGATACAAGACAGCAATCACAATCGCGGATGCTAATTGACCGACATGATCAAATCCAGGCATTTTTGCCAAAAGATAGCCTAGTGAGGCAATGATAAAAGTAAAGCCGATTCCACCAATCCATTTCCCAAAAGCTAAAGATTTTTTCTTGGGATTAATGGGTTCTTTATTTGCTCTAGCGTATTGCGCTTCCATCTCAACACCACCTTATCCTAAGAATAATTCTTTTCTATTCATAAGAAAAATAAATATTTATGATGCTTATCATAAGTAAAATCATATAATAAGAAATAAACGGAAAAAGGGTTGATAACAATGGATCAACATTTACATGTCTTTGTTAAGGTAGCTGAAATGGGAAACTTCTCACGTGCGGCAGAGGAGTTGCATATGACACAACCTGCAGTAAGCCAATATATTCAAGCTTTTGAGCGTACTATGGGGACAAAATTGTTGGATCGCAGCAATAAATTCGTAAAGCTTAATAAAGCTGGAGAAATTGTCTATCATCACGCAAAGGAGATATTAGGCCTATATAAGAAAATGCATTATTTAATAGATGATCTAACCAACAAGGCGAGTGGACCTCTTGCAATTGGTGCAAGCTATACATTTGGAGAATACGTTTTGCCACATATTATGGCAAAAATGCATGAGGACTATCCATTGATTACTCCTGCCATTACGATCGCGAACACAAAGGAAGTAGCAAACTTAGTACTGGGGCATCAATTAGATATCGGAATTGTGGAAGGGGAATTCAAAGATAAAAATCTAGTCATCGAACCTTTTGCTGAAGATTCTATGTTTCTAGTGGCTTCACCAAAACATAGATTGGCACAAACAAATGCAGAAATTAACCTATTGGACTTAGCAGAAGAAACATGGATTATCAGGGAAAATGGTTCTGGAACTAGGGAAGTAACGGAGAAAATGTTCCGATTATTTGAAATGACTCCGAAGAAAAGATTAGAATTTGGAAGTACCCAACTCATTAAGGAATCAGTAGAAGCCGGCCTTGGTATTAGTCTGCTTTCTTACTGGACGATTCGTAAAGAACGTTCAATAGGAGCTTTAACCGTCTTAAATGTGAGGGGACTTCCAATTAAACGGAAATTTTCAGTTCTTTTAAGGTCTCCATACCAGACAAAAGCATTAAACGTATTTTTAGAACTATTAAGAGAAAGCAAGGCACTATGTGATGGTTGAAGAGTTTTACAATAGTTGGAAATCCCTCTAAAATAAACACTTGAGTTGCCTTTAGTGATAATTTTGGATCATTCATCTATAATAAATGTATTAATTTAGGAAAGTGAGGGATTTACGATGCAGCTTCGCGTATCTGCTGTCCAATATCATTTACATACGATTCACTCTTTTGAAGAGTTCGCTCATCAAGTCGAGCATTATATGAAAACGGCTGCCGAATTCAGCAGCGATTTTATTCTTTTTCCGGAGTTTTTTACGACTCAATTAATGTCGATTGGTAAGGAAGGTCGGGCATTGACAATTGATGAACTACCGGAGTACACCGAACAGTATCGTGAATTGTTTAGTAAACTGGCTAAGCAATACGGTATGCACATTATTGGTGGAACCCATGTGATTAAAAAAGGGGACAAGCTTTATAATGTCGCCCATTTATTTTATCCAGATGGTCGGGTCGGAGAGCAGGCAAAGCTTCACATTACCCCAACCGAAGTGAATGAGTGGAATATGTCGGCAGGTGAAGGGCTTGAAGTTTTCCAAACCGAAAAAGGCACGATCGCGATGTTAACCTGCTATGACATTGAGTTCCCTGAAATTGTTCGTATCGCGAAGGCAAAGGGTGCTGACGTGATTTTCTGTCCTTCCTGCACGGATGATCGTCATGGATTCCACCGCGTTCGTTATACAAGCCATGCCCGTGCGATTGAAAATCAAGTGTATGTTGTGACAACAGGAACCGTTGGCGCACTTCCAACCGTTGACTTTATGCGTTTAAATTTCGGTCAGGCTGTTGTAATCACACCAAACGATGTCCCGTTCCCGCCAGAAGGCATCGCTGTTCAAGGGGAAATCAACCAGGACATGATTGTTACCGCTGATCTAAATCTAGAGCTATTATATCAAGTTCGTAAAAGTGGTTCGGTCACAACATGGCGTGACCGCCGCAGCGATCTTTACCCGGATTGGGAAAAAGAGGAGTTTTCTAAGTAAGGGGGACATTGAGGCATGTATCGAAAAGAGTTTTTCGTTTTCGACGGTGACCGGCCAGTCCCGGCTGTCATTCGAAATTATCAGGTACAGGACTTTCCCGGCTTAATTTTAATCCAACAAGAAAGCTTTCCTCCACCGTTCCCATCAGAATTATGGTGGAATGAAGAGCAGTTGAAAAACCATGTCACACTTTTTCCGGATGGGGCTTTATGCATTGAAGTTGACGGCGAAATCGCCGGTTCCATGACGGGATTGCTCGTCGATTTTGACCCGGCGAATCCCGACCATTCTTGGGAGGAAGTCACCGATAATGGCTACATCCGCAACCACAAACCGGACGGTAACACATTGTATGTGGTCGATATCAGCGTTCGTCCAAAGTTTCGAAAGTTGGGACTTGGCAAATGGTTAATGCTCTCCATGTATAATGTTGTCGTGCAACTAGGTCTCGATCGTTTGCTTGGCGGCGGCAGAATGCCCGGTTATCATAAACATGCTGCGTCGATGTCCGCCGAGGAGTACCTGGCTGCGGTTTTGCGTGGTGACATAAAGGATCCTGTCATTACCTTCTTAATGCGCTGTGGTCGCACACCTGTAAAAGTGGTCGCCAACTATTTAGAGGATGAAGAATCCTTGAATTATGGAACATTAATGGAATGGAAAAATCCGTTTAAGGGGGAAAAGTAAATGGAATATGTAAGAATCACGAATATTGAAGATTCTTTGTTTGCGCAAATGCATCAGCTCATGCAAGATGTTTTTCCAGCAGAGGAAGTGTTGGAATATGCGCTTTGGAAGGAGCCGCTCGAGGATCCAGGCATCCGCGTGTTTGTGGCCGTTCATGAGGGCAAAGTGATCGGAGCGACCGAATACCGTTACTACGAAGATTTTAATGTCGCGATGACTGATTTTACCATCATCGGCCAAGCAGGTCTTGGAATTGGCGCATTTTTAGCAAGTAAGCGTGCTGAAGATTTACAAGCTTTAGCCACTGCTAATGGTAAAAGACTAAAAGGCATGTTCGCGGAAATTTACGATCCATACCGAGTAGACCACTATGAATTTGGTGGCGTTAAGCCAATGGACCCGTATGTTCGTCGCGAAGTATTGTCCCATTTAGGCTACAAACGCTTAGACTTCCCGTACGTTCACCCATCCTGGAACAATGATGGCGAAGCGGTGGAAGGATTGGACCTTTGCTTCCTACCGATGGAGGCAGACCACAGCCAATTAGAAACCTCCCTAATCGTGGCGTTTCTAAAACGCTATTACACCGTGCTACCAAATAAGCCACAGGCATGGTATGACATGGTGGAAGGGTTAGAGTCCAAAGAATCAGTTGCTTTATTACCATTATAAAAAAAAACAGCAGCCACAGACAAATTTCGTCGTCGCTGCTGTTTTTTTATTTTACCAACTCTGAAACAATTTCAAATGAGCGAAGCCGTTCCTGATGGTTATAGATCATCGCATTGACGATCATTTCATCGACTTCTGTTTCGGCTAGGAATCTCTCCAATCTTTGCTTCACCTTTGTCGGTCCACCCACAATGGATGAGCCGAGTTGTTTTTCTAATGCTGATTTTTCATAAGCGCTCCATAGCTCATCCATATTTTGAACTGGTGGCTGGAGTTGAGTCGGTTTGTTACGAACTAAGTTCAAGAATGTTTGTTGCATCGATGTGGCTAAAAATTCTGCCCGTTCATCGCTGTACGCCGCTATTACATTCACCCCAACCATTGCATATGGCTTATCTAATGCCTCGGATGGACGGAAACTCCGGCGGTATAAATTTAATGCTGGAATCGTATATTCCGGTGAAAAATGACTTGCAAATGCAAATGGTAACCCCAGATGCCCAGCCAATTGGGCGCTAAAGCCACTTGAACCGAGCAACCAAATTGGTACGTTCAAACCCTCACCTGGAATGGCGCGAACAGGGATACTGCCGCTAGCTAAACTCGGGTCAAAATAAGCACGGAGTTCAGCAAGCTGTTCCGGAAAATCCTGCCCATCACTTCGGCGATCTCTTCGTAATGCATGAGCTGTTAATTGATCCGTCCCTGGGGCACGACCAAGGCCTAAATCAATTCGACCTGGATAGAGGCTTTCTAAAGTACCGAATTGCTCAGCAATGACAAGTGGCGCATGGTTTGGGAGCATAATTCCACCAGACCCAACTCGAATGGTTTTCGTTCCTCCTGCAACATGACCGATCACAACAGAGGTTGCTGAACTCGCGATTCCAGGCATATTATGATGCTCAGCAAGCCAAAAACGGTGATAGCCCCATTTTTCAGCATGTTGTGCCAAATCTAGCGTGTTGCGCAAGGACTCGGTTGCAGAGCCACCAACCGTAATCGGAGCAAGATCCAAGATAGAAAAACGAATATCTTTTAAAGACGACATGTTACGTCACCACTTTCACAATCATTAGTTACCCTTTTATTTTAGCAATAATATTTAGTGTATCAAAATGTTTGGCTTTTAATATCCAAAGAGGTAGATTAGGAAACCAACTTCAAAGTTATTCCCAAACCCAGAGGTCGCTGGTAAGTTTGGGAATAACATTTTTAAAGTCATTCCCAAACTCGGAGGTAGTAGGTAAATTTGGGAATAACATCAGCAAAGTTATTCCTAAACTCGGAGGTCGCCGGTAAGTTTGGGAATAACATCAGCAAAGTCATTCCTAAACTCAGAGGTCATAGGTAAGTTCGGGAATAACATTAGCAAAGTCATTCCTAAACTCAGAGGTCATAGGTAAGTTTGGGAATAACATCTGTAAAGTCATTCCTAAACTCAGAGGTCATAGGTAAGTTCGGGAATAACATTAGCAAAGTCATTCCTAAACACGAAGGTCGCTGGTAAGTTTGGGAATAACATCAGCAAAGTCATTCCCAAACTGGGAGGTCATGGGTAATTTTAGGAATAACAACGTCAAAGTCATTCTCAAACTTGGAGGTCACAGGAAAGATTCATCAGCTACCTACCCATCCACCCACACAAAAAAAGCACATAAAAAAGGCAGAATCCCACAGGATTCTGCCTACTCTTTATGAAACACAATGGCCTGAGAACCCATTTGCTCCCATGCCTTCACAAAATTGTTCCGATTAACCTTTTTATTTTTCCCGCCGTATGGGTCATTGATATAAATATGGTCTTTATCATAACCCGTCATCACGACACTATGCATTTTAAAAGTCACACCAACTGGTCCTTGCGGCGTTTTCCAGGTTTGCAGCGGGGCGACCTGTGAAAATGATGAAGTGGTTATCACCCAAACTGGCTCACCTTGGGCAACACTTTTTATCAAAGAATAAAAGGATTGATGAGTTAGATCTTCGGCACGCTTCCCAACATAGGCTTTAGCTAGTTGAAAAATAGGTCCATGATAAACCCCTAACCCAGGTCCATCCTCCATATTTCCGACAAAGCCAACATTCGGATTGCCGTATTTGCCGTCTTTATACTTTAGTGGAACGCGTTTTATTTTATCAGCGAGCTCATTTTTCGTCACATCGACGCCGTGAAAATTTAGCAACATTGCCAAACTAGTAACCTCGCAGCCATTATATAACCTTGGTGCATCCATTTGTTTTAAAAGTGGTACATCCAGAACGATTTTTTCGGGTAGTTTAATTGGTTTTGGCAGTGGAGGCTCTGGCATTTGCGCTTCAATTGGCTTGCTTGCCACAGTGGAAAATGGTTGTTCAGGTGCTGTATCTCTACTGGTTGCTACCTTAACAGGTTCAATCGTTGGTTGAGACGTAGGAAAAGGCAAGTAGTCCCAGTAGAACCCAAGGAACAGTACCGTTGCACCAAACAAAGCGGTGATACCAATCGTCAAAAACATTTTCAAAAATAACTCCCTCCTACCACTCTAGAAGTTAAGTAAAATAAAAAATGGTGCCTGAGCACCATAATTTAATAATAACCTATTTTCGAAGAATTACAATGTACAAATAATGAATAAGAGTCATTAGACTTTTGAGATAAATATTTATGTTTTTCTAAACATTTTTCATTTTCTTACCGATAAGAAAGAATAGACTAACTGTCTTGACAAATAATTTGAGGAGGTGATTCTTTATGAAAAATTACCTTCACGACGAAGTGTTTTTTTCGAGTATTTATAATACCCATTTTGACAAAAATATTGATGCTTTTTTTGTAATAAATAATAAAGGAAAGTTTATTATCGTCAATGAATCTGTCTGTCGATTAACTGGTTTTTCTGAGGATGAACTATTAAAACAATCCTTCACTTCCATTGTTAATGAGGAGGATATTAAGGATGTTAAGAGTACTCTTGGTAAAATAGTAAAGGGAAAAAAAGAAACATTCAATATTAACATTGTTACTAAAGAATGTGAAAAGATTGATTTGATAATATCGGCATTTCCAGTCTTGGATGAGCAAAAGTTGATTAGGATTGCTTGCTTCGCCAAAGATAGTAAAGATGATAATAAAGATAAATTACAAGTTGAAATCTTAAGAAACCAATTTATAAATATATTAAATTCGATTGATGTTTGTTTTTGTTCCTTTACCCCTGAAACCACTCAGATTAACCCAATATCCACGAATTGCGAAAAAATATTTGGGTATGCTGTTGAGAATTTTAGAAATAAACCTTTATTTTTGCAAGAAATGATTCATCCAGATGATATAAATATATTAGAAAATATTAATCAAAAACTATTGGATGGAAAATCCGTCAAGGGTGAGTATCGGATTATAAACGCTGATAGTCAAATAAAGTGGGTACGATCAAGCACAATTCCTGTCTTCAATGATGAAAAAGAATTAATTCGAATGGATAGTATTGTGATTGATATTAGTCAACAACGAATAGCAGAAGAATCATTGAAGTTTATAGCATTTCACGACACATTAACAGAACTTCCCAATCGAAGAAAGTTTTTTTCACTGATGAAGGAAGCAATTGAGTTAGCTGAGGAAACTAAAAAGAAAATGGCAGTTTTGTTCATTGATCTTGACCATTTTAAATTAATTAATGAAACACTTGGTCATAAGACTGGAGATGGAATTTTACAAATTATTGCAAAACGTCTAGTTGATTGTTTAAGCCCAACTGATGTGGTTTCCAGGCAAAGTGGAGATGAATTTACTATCCTCCTTACAGAAATAAATGACATAATAGATGTGGAACTTGCAGCCAAAAGGTTACTTCAGACCATCACTCAGCCCTTACATTTAACCGGTCATGATTATACCTTAACAGCCAGTATTGGGATAAGTATCTACCCTGATCACACTTTGAATCCAGAAGACCTTTTGAAACAAGCAGACTATACGATGTATCTTGCGAAAAGTAATGGAAAAAATACGTTTCAATTTTATAGAAAAGAAATGACAAAGAATATTGGCAGGACTATGGAACTTGCACAAAGTTTATTGAAAGCATTGGAGAAGGATGAGTTTAGCCTTCACTACCAACCGATCATTAACGTGAAAGCACAAGAAATTGTTGGTTTAGAGGCGTTGCTACGTTGGAACCACACGAAAATTGGAAATATCTCACCGGTAGAGTTTATCCCGATTGCCGAAAATCTAGGACTTATCATTCCTATTGGAAAATGGATTATTCGAACAGCTTGTACACATGGAAAGCAGATGCATGATAAAGGGTTTACTTCCATGTATATTTCAGTCAATGTTTCTGCCAAACAATTCGAGGAAAAGCATTTTGTAAATGATTTGTTAAATATTTTAAATGAAACAGGGTTTAACCCTAACTACTTAAAAATTGAAATTACTGAAAGTACAGTTATGAAGGATTTAGAAGATTTAACAATCAAACTTCGATTATTAGAAGAATTAGGAATTGATGTTTTACTTGATGATTTTGGAACAGGGTATTCTTCCTTAAGTTATTTGAAAAGGCTTCCAATTAGAAAATTGAAGATTGACAGATCCTTCATTCAAGATATCGATGTAGATATCAATCAAGAATCAATTATTCGAACGATTGTGACAATGGCAAAAAGTTTAAGAATCGGTGTAATAGCAGAAGGAGTAGAACTTGAAAGCCAAATGTCTTTCCTAGAAGGAATCGAATGCTTTGATTTACAGGGATACCTCTTTAGTAAGCCAGTTCCTTATGAGGTAATAAACGAATTACTTCAGAAGTGGAATTGGCATAATTCCAAAAATCAGTATGAGATGCAGCTTGGAGAACCGTAGTGGTTCTTCATTTTTTTTGGAATCCTAAACTTTTAAAAAAATATGCCGATTAAACGTAATAGTTGGATTTTCTTTCATAATTTTTATCCTGTAAAGTTAATGAAAGATATTGACAAATTTGATAAAATAATAGGATAAATATGTTCTTTTAGTAATCATACTTTTAAAATAACCGAAAATACAGATAGAGTTAAGGAGGTACGTAATATGAGAATCAACGATATGAAATATGGTCTATATTCCTATCAAAATCAACAGAACCGTTCAAATATAGCTAATACACCTAAAAAACCATTAAACGTATCAGATGATGTGAAAATCTCCACACTTGGGCGGGAAATTTCACAAACAATGATGTCAGAGCAAACCCAACGGCAAAATCGGATTCAGGAATTAAAACAACAGATTGAATCAGGAACCTATAAGGTTGATAGCAGTAAGATTGCTGATAAGATGTTGGATTTCTGGAAAAGCAATTCAAAATAGGAGACTGACTAAATCATGGATTCTATAATGGCAGTTATTAATATCTTGAACCAACAGGTAGAAACTCATAAGAGATTACTCGATATAGCAAAAGAAAAAAGAACCATCCTTGTTGAAGGTCATTTAGAAAGTCTTCAAACGATTATGCTCCGTGAAGGCGAATGTGTGGAAAAAATTCAAAAGCTCGAAGAACAAAGAATGCAATTTGTACAGAAATATATTATGACCAAGGGGCTTAAGGTTTCAAATTATTCTCTTGAAGAATTGATTCAGCTTGAAATGGTTGAGCCTTTAAAAAATAGGTTACAATTCATTGCTAAACAGCTCCGAGAATTAATAGAGGACATTACTTTATTGAATGAGAGTAATCAGCAATTAATCCAAACCTCTCTTTCCTACATTCAATACTCTATCGCAATGTTCGTCCGCAAAGAACCGGCCATTGGTTACGGGCCGAATAACACCAATCGATATGCCAGTCTTTTAGATGCAAAAGTTTAAATATTAAAAGGAGGGAGAAAATATGGCTTCGACGTTTCATGGGTTAGAGGTTTCAAGAAGAGGTTTAGTTGCCCAACAAATGGCCCTAAATACTACTGGACACAATATCGCGAATGCTAACACGACCGGATATACGCGTCAACGCGTAGAAACACAGGCAAGTAAACCGATATCTGTCAATGGGTTACAATTAGGAACAGGGGTAGAAATAGCGAAAATTGTTCGTCTTAGAGAAGATTACTTGGATGTTCAAATTCGAGGGGAAAATAAAAACACTGGATATTGGGAAGCAAAAAGTGATACATTTTTAAAAATCGAAGAATTATTAAATGAACCCTCCGATACTGGACTTGCTAATTCGCTCGATCAATTTTGGGCTGGATGGCAGGAGTTAGCGAATCACCCGGAAAGCGCTTCTGCTCGAGCCGTTGTTCTTCAAAGAGGTTTAGCTGTATCCGACACGTTTAAAAACATTATGGCATCCTTAAATAATATTGAGATGGATATCAAAAATGTGATTGAAACAAAAACGAAAGAGATCAACTCTATAGCCAAGCAAATCGCAGAGGTAAATGATCAAATTGCCCGTTTAGTACCAAATAATTATCAACCAAACGATCTATATGACCAACGGGATGTCTTGATAGATCAATTATCTAAATTGACTAGTGTAAAAGTCACCCAATCAACAAATGGAATGGTTGATGTTTTAGTTGGAACGGAAAAATTAGTTTCAGGTAAAAATACGAACGAACTTACAATTGATTTTGATCCAACTACAGGATTAGTAGATCCTTCCAAAATCAAAATAGGTGGGAATACGGTTACATTAGAAGGCGGAGAACTGCTTGGCCAAATTGAATCCTTTGGTACAACAACTGGTGGAGCTGAATTGATCTTACCAAATATCAAAAAGCAAATTAATCAATTAGCAACTGGGTTTATGAATGAAGTAAACAAAATTCACCTTAGTGGGATGAATTTAAATAATATTGATGGGACATCTAATCAAAAGTACAATTTCTTTGTCGGGAATGATGCTACCGATATTAATGTTCATCCTGAAATTATTAAATCCCTGAATTGGATCGCTGCTGCGAAAGAGGAATCACCAGGAAATTCATCTTCAGGGAACGGTAAAAACGCTCAAGTGATAGCAGATATTCAATTTGGCACGATTAACTTTAATGGATCAGATTCAACCATTAGCGATTTTTATCGTAATATTATTGGAAAACTTGCTATCGATTCGCAACAATCACAACGTAATCTTGAAAACTCAGAATTGATCGTTAAACAAATCGAAGTGAGACGCCAGTCCGTATCAGGCGTATCTTTAGATGAAGAGATGACTAATATGATAAAATTTCAACAAGCATATAATGCAGCTGCCCGCGTTATTACAGCGATGGACCAATGCTTGGATAAAGTAATAAACGGTATGGGCAGAGTAGGACTGTAGGAGGTTAAACAAATGAGTCTACGAGTTACCCAAAGCATCCTCAACCAGAATTTGTTATTTAATTTACAGCGTGGAAATAGAAGTATGGAGAAATATCAGGACCAGTTATCTACCGGGAAAAAAATTAACAAACCATCTGACGATCCAGTAACAGCTGTAAGAGGAATGTTTTATCGTTCTTCGTTAAATGAAATTGATCAATATAAAAGGAATTTGGATCATGGGTTATCGTGGATGACAGCTACTGACGAAGCTCTTAATGAGGTAACAGAAGTTATGCAACGAGTGCGAGAGCTCACTGTACAGGGATTAAATGGTACAAATGATCCAGCAGCACGATCGGCGATTGCTGAAGAAATTAATCAATTAAAAGAGCATCTTGGGGAAATTTCCAATTCGCAGTTTGCGGGCAAGTATATTTTTGCTGGAACTGATTTAAAGAATCCTCCATTTCGCTCTGACTCAGCGATACAGAATTCTATTAAAGAATTCAGGAATGATAATCATGAAAAACTAGAACTGCAAGTAGGAATGTCAACAAACATCCAAATTAACGTTCGAGGTACTGATATTTTTAATAATCAGGATATTGGCGGATTGTTTAATGTGCTAACGGACATTGTTAATCATCTTTCAAGTAATAGTAGTGCCAATGGGGATTATCTTGATAAACTAGATAAACAAGTAGATAATATATTAAAGGAAAGATCTGATTTAGGTGCGCGGATGAATCGTATTGAGTTAGCGATGTCGCGAATAGATGGACTTGAGGTTTCTACTACTCGCCTTCTATCAAAAGAGGAAGATGTTGATATATCGCAAGTTATCATGAATCTTAAAGCTCAAGAAAATGTCCAACGTGCTGCACTTTCAGTGGGGGCTCGAATTATTCAACCCACATTAGTAGATTTTTTACGTTAAGTTAGTTAGGTGGATTCTATGTATCTTAAAGTAAATCAAACTATTATTGTAAGTTTAGAGATAGAGGATAGATCATTTCAGTCAATCGTGGCAGAGGTCAGTGAAAAGGAATTTAAGATTACCTTGCCGGTTGAAGGAATCGAGTTACGGAATCTACCGGCAAAAACGAAGGTCGCGGTTTTCTTTTACACAGAAGATAATCAATTCAAATGCCAAACTGAAATTTTGGGGAAGACAATGGACCAAATTCCTTTATATCGAATCCAAATGCCTCCCAAAAAAGATATTATTAAAATACAAAGAAGAGATAATTTTCGTGTGAAAAGCAATTTATCCCTTCAAATAAATGATTTGGAGCTTAGCACAATCAATATTAGTGCAGGTGGAATGCTGTTTTCATGTAGTAAAGACCAAATACATAATGTTGGAGACGTAGTATCTGGAATCCTCTTTATTCCTGGTGTAGATAATAAGATATCTAATTCCATTCCCTTTACAGGAAAAATCAAACGAATTCATTCTATCGCTGAAAGGGAAATAATGAATGTCGCATTGGAGTTTTTTGGATTGAATAACCGTGATCAACAGAGTATCGTTCAATACTGTTTCCAAAAACAGAAACAAAATCGTTTAATACAAAAAAATTTATAGCTATAACAAACCCTTCATTAAAAAGTAGGGTTTTTCTTTTGGAAAAATATTCCCTATTAGTCAAGTAGCTAAGTTTACAATTACTTTCACATTAATTTATAATAGATTTAATATTTGATGTTGAAATTTGAAACAAGTAAATGGTGAAAGAAATTTTATTGATATCCTCATAAAATACCATTCAATATCGAAATATTTATCGAAAAGAAACAAAATTAATTTGATAAATTATTTTTGATATGCGTATAATAATAATTCTGAAAAGGAGTGATTTTGGTGGCTTCCAAAAAAGTTAATCGTAAATGGACAAAAAAGGAAATTGAGGTAATGCTTCAATATATTAAGGAACGTCAGGAAGAGGGCTCCATAAATATTACAGAGTTATTAGAAGAAGTGGCGCAACTACTAAATCGTGGATATCAGTCCGTTAACTATAAATACTACGCAATTCAAAAGGAATTGAATGAACAACAGAATAAAAAACTAAAAGATTTTACCTTTATGACGATCAATCAAACTGAAGTTCCAGTAATTTCAACAGAAGTCATTCATGATAAAACTTTTGTATCAAAAATAAATTCTCCCACTACTTCAGTAAATGGAATTGATTTAATAGATATTCTTTCAGGATTAATCACAAATGTTCAACAACTTCCAGGAATTGATTTACATGTTCTTCTTAGAAGTCTGTACCAGTTAAGCAATATGGCGATTCAAAATCATGCACCAATACTCAATATAGAACATCTAACCAAATTAGAACATCAACTAGCCGTTGAGAAAAGAAAAAATGAGCAATTGCAATCAAAGCTAGCGAATATTGCAAGTGAAGTTAAGATGTTTAGCCAATTAGACGATGCAGAAAAAATTAAGGATTTAAAATCATACAATACACGGTTAAATCTAATCATCAATGATTTTGAAGAACTACGGAAATTAGGAAGCTAATTTTATGAAAATAATTGATTCGCTCCTTAACTTTGTGGCAGCCTAACCGATAACTATGAATATGAAGGAAATGTTATAAGAGAGGAGCAAAGAAATTGGCTTTTAGTAACCCTTATCAAACCTATCAAAAACAAGCAATTACAACCTCTAGGCCGGAAGACCTAACATATATGCTTTACCAGGGTTTAGTGAAATATATTCGAATCGCGAAAAGTGGATTGCAAAATAGCAATTATGAGGAAAGTAATGCTAACAATCTTCGTGCACAAGATATTCTAACGGAGTTAATTATAACGCTAAATAAAGATTACCCGATTTCAGCTTCGTTGCACTCGATGTATGATTATATGAAGCAACGTTTGATTGAGGCGAATATTAGTAAAAACTTGCAAATATTAGAAGAGGTCGAAGGTTTTGCTGCAGAATTAGTGGAAACTTGGTCCGAAGCTATGAAACAAATGAAAGTAAAAAATTGAGGCATTAATAATGATTGAATTGCTTAAGAAAATATTTCAAATCACTTTAGATTTAGAGCGGGCTATTAATGAGGAACAGTATGAAGAGTTTGAAAATTTGCTGCAAATTAGACTCGCTGCGATGAGTGAAGTGGATGAATATAAAGCAAATCATGCTGGTAAGAATTACTCAGATAATGAGAAACAAATATTGAGGGACATAGTCCAATTGAACCAAATGATTACAAAGAAAACAGAAGAGCTTCATAACCAAATACAGCAATCTATGAATAAAGTTAATGCAGATAAACAATTATATAAGTACAAACCGTATTTCAAACAAACTAGTGGAATTTTTGTGGATGAAATATTAGGTAAAAAAAGGTAGGAGTCAAGTTACTTCTACCTATTTTTGTATTTCGTGAACACGAATAAATGGTGATATTTGAATTTAAATATTGCGTAATCACGAAATAGGTTTTCGGTTAATTTTTGAAATTTATCAGATACAATATCTCTAGAAATATTTGTAGAATTATGTCGGCTTCTCCGGAAGAGAGGAAGTTTCACTTGAATAAACATTCAAATATATCTTTCAATCAAAATAAAACAAAACTATATAACTTTTTTGAATACCAAAACAGGAAGCCCTTCTTTAAGAATCAAATGCATATAACAGTAGGAAATCCCATTAATGAAACGTATTTTTTGGTGAAAAATGTCGTATTTAGGGACAAGCAAATCCTTGTACTGCAAAGAGAAAAAGGTTCAAATACAGTCATTTTAGTAGAAGCAAAGATTGTAAACGGGAAACTAGCTTATATCTCAAAGCTTCAGGATGACTTTTTTGGTGATGTAAGTCAGATGTTAATCGGGAATATCTAAGGGCTACAGGGTTGAATAATAGCGTCGATCACGTACATGCGCGGTCCGCGCTTTTTTTATGACTTGTCATTATTTGGATTATTTTCGTTAAGATAGAGTAAAAGGGTGAATGAATATGAGTATCGGTGATGAATGGTTTATTAAATCAATGATTGTGAATACGCTTTATCGAACGGAGAAACAACAATTTCCTCAGTCAAAATCAGTTGAACAGGAATTAAATAATAAGAATTTCTCCACCATTATTAACCAATTATTATCTGAAAATAATATGCAATTAATGCTTCCAACCTTACCCATCGCTATTAATTCCAATATTAATCTAAATGGAGAAATACAATCAATTCGTTTTCAATCTATAAGTGCTGAACAGTTGAATCAAAGTTTAGATGGCAAACTGAAAGGAATGGGTGAAATATTCCTCCGTGAGGGGAAACGTTTTAATATCGATCCTGCGCTATTGGTGGCAATAGCTAAGCACGAGACAGGGAATGGTCATTCAAATGCTGCTCATGAAAAAAACAACATTGCCGGGATGATGGGTTCGAATGGTTTAAAGACATACGAATCTGTCGAAGCAAGTATCATCGATATGACCCGGAATCTAAGTAAAAATTATTTGGATATAGGACTAACTAGTATTCAAAAAATCGGAGCCAAGTATGCACCTATCGGAGCAAACAATGATCCAACTGGACTTAACAATCATTGGGTTAATGGGGTTACCAAATACTATGATCAATTAAGAGGGTAAAATTATCCAATTATACCAATAGTTGTTTTCGACAATATCTACCAATCTGTGTCAATATCAAAAATATTGTAGAAATATGTCTTCTGGTTGTAGTATTCTATAAAAAACTAACTCGTTTTGATGTCTAATCGAATTTCTATCAAAAAGTCAAATTTAGGTGGAAGGAGTGAAGAGTTTGAGCCAAGTAAATCTTTTACATGCAGCGCTAAATGCATCAAGCTTGCGCCAAGATGTTATTTCAAATAACATCTCCAATGCTGAAACACCTGGATATAAATCGAAACAAGTCGTGTTTGAAGAGATACTTAAACAACATGTAACTAATCAAATGAGCTTTAAGGGTATTCGAACAGATTCACGTCATTTACAAATTGGTAGACAAATGGATCTGCCTTCACCTCAAACTGTGGAATTAACTGAAACAGTTGTCCAAAACAGTGGAAACAATGTTGATATTGAAGAAGAAATGACCCGGTTAAGCAAGAATGCTTTATGGTATTACACATTAACTCAGCAACTTAATAGTGAGTTTCAAAAATTGTCGATAGCCATTAAAGGAAGGGTATGATACATATGTTTAATTCCTTAAATATTAGTGCTTCCGCTTTATCAGCCCAAAGGCTAAGAATGGATGTCATATCTTCAAATATTGCCAATGCTTCCTCGACAAGAGGTACATATATAGACGGAAAATGGGAACCATACCGACGCAAGATGGTCATGATGGAACCAAGAGAAAAATCATTTGAACAGGTGTTACAAGGCGAAATGCAAAAACAATCCGATTCATCGTCTAAGTTAATGGGGGTGAGGGTAACAGGTGTTGTGAATGATGTCTCTCCTTTTAAAATGGTTTTTGAGCCTACACATCCTGATGCAAATGCAGAAGGGTTTGTAATGATGCCTAATGTAGATTTGTCAAAAGAAATGGTAGATTTACTTTCGGCATCAAAAGCATATGAGGCAAATGTAACAGCGTTTAATACAGGTAAATCCATCATGTTAAAAGCATTAGAAATTGGGCGTTAGGAGGATTTTAATTGGACATTTCACGGGTCGGTAGTGATTTTATCAAAATCAATCAAAATACCTTTCAAAAAACATCAATTGAGCCTATATCTAAGGACTCATTTGCTGGTGTTTTAAAAGGATACTTGCAAAATGTAGATACAACGATCAAACAATCCTCAGAATTAACTAATAAGTTGGCAACTGGGGAAATCAATAATATACATGATGTGACGATTGCGGCACAAAATGCGAAGGTGGCTTTAGAGCTTACTGTTACGGTAAGAGATAAGGCAGTTGAAGCTTACAATGAAATTATGAGAATGCAATTGTAACTGTAAATATGTTAGAAAGCTGGGCATGGTGAAAAATGAATCGATCATGGATAGATCAAACCAAACAAACTAAAGACCTCTTTGCCAAATATTGGAGTGCCCGTAGTTCGAAACAGAAGGGACTAATAATTGGTACATTCCTTTTCCTTTTCGTTACTTTTTCTACCTTTATTTTTTTTGCATCTCGTCCACAGTACGTTCCGTTGTACACAGGACAATTAACCCAGCGTGAAGTTGGAGATATTAAGGCGGAGTTGGATAAGCAGGGGTATTCAAATTACCAACTATCGGAAAATGGAACGATGCTAAATGTTCCTCGTAAAGATGCTCCTGATCTTTTAGTGAGCCTTGCCGCAGCAGGATATCCAAAAGACAATAAAATTAATTACGATATTTTTAGTAATAATCTTACTTTTGGGGCTACTGATCGGCAATATGACATTCTTGAGCGAGAAGCAATGCAGAATAAGTTAGCAGATGTTCTTGAAAATGTAGACGGGATCAAAAATGCCGAGGTTATTTTAACATTGCCTAAGGAATCGGTATTTATTCGGCAAGAAGATGACCAACAAGCAAGTGCATCTGTTTTCGTTGATGTGGAACCGGGAGTACAACTAAACAATCAACAAATTAGAGCCCTATATACCTTAGTTTCACGCGGCGTACCAAAACTTCCAATCGAAAATATAACGATTGTTAATCAATATAGTGAACCTTTAGCCTTGGTAGATTCTCAATCAGGGGATAATTCGGTCGAAAAATATGATGAACAACGGAAGATTCAACAAAATGTTCAACGCGATATTCAACAAAGTATTCAAAGTTTACTTGGCACAATCCTAGGTACTAATAAAGTATATGTTCATACGTTTGTTCGATTAAATTTTGATAAAATCAAAACGCAAGAAAATATTGTACAGCCAACAGGCGAAAAAAATAATGGTTTGCCAGTTAGCTCCGAAAAAGTGTCAAAATCCTTCAGTGGAGAAGGCGGAGGCGCAGGAGGAGTTGTGGGTACTGGTCCAAATGATGTTCCTGGATATGTCGGGACAAATTCAGGTGGGGAAAGTAACTATGAAGAAGTACAGGAACGCGTAAACTACGAGGTAAACAGGATTAATAATGAAATTACGAAAAGCCCGTATCAGATTGAAGATATTACGATTAACGTTGGCGTAGAACCACCTAGTTCAGATGAGACAAACTCCTTATCAAAAGAAGCGGAAGAAAATATCCGAAATATTGTTGCCAATACGGTTCGAACGGCACTTGGTCATCCGGAATTATCCGATGAAGAAGTAAATCAGCGAATTACTATCTTTAAACACACATTTGCTGAAAATACACCTAGTGAAAGTAAAATTGCGAACAATAATTGGATGTATATAGGAGGTATGGTGGCTGCTGCAGTCGTTCTTCTTGGGCTGATTATAGCTTTCGCACTTCGCAGAAGATCAAACCATGTAGAAATAGAAGAAATTGCTGCAACTCATTCTCAACCGGCAATTGAAGAAGTAGATTACTTTGCAGAAGAGGATATGGGAATAGAAAGTCAGTTGAAAAAATTACTGGACCAAAGGCCTCAAGATTTTACAAACGTGATTAAAACTTGGCTTCATGAAGAGGAGGCATAACAGCTCATGGCTACGTATCTAAGATTGAATGGAAAACAAAAAGCAGCCATTTTGCTGATATCGATGGGGAAAGATACTTCCTCTAAAGTTTTTAAACATTTAACGGAAGAAGAAATTGATCAGCTTACCTTGAGTATCGCCAATATACGCAAGGTGGATGCAAAGGAAAAAGAAGAAGTTTTAAGAGAGTTTCATGAAATGTGCATCGCCCAGGATTATATTAGCACCGGTGGGATTTCATATGCACAAGAGGTTCTCGAATCTGCTATGGGTAAAGATAAGGCTAAACAAATTATCCAAAGACTAACAGCGCAACTTCAAATGAAACCATTTGATTTTGCTCGACGTGTTGATGCGATGCAAATATATAGTTTCTTACAAAACGAGCATCCTCAGACAATAGCGCTGGTCTTAGCTCATTTAGAACCGGAGCAAGGCTCACAAATTCTTGCCTCGCTTCCTACTGATCTTCAATCTGATGTTGCAAGAAGGATAGCGTTACTTGAACAAACTTCTCCAGAAGTAATTAAAGAAGTTGAAAATATCTTAGAACAAAAACTGGCTACTACAATCCGCAATGAATATAGCGTGGTCGGAGGAATCGAATCGATTGTCACCCTATTGAATGGAGTCGATCGAAGTACGGAAAGAAGTATCTTAGAGCAGCTTAGCTTGAATGACAAAGATTTAGTGGAAGAAATCAAAAAGAGAATGTTTGTGTTTGAGGACATCATTGGTCTTGATAAACGAGCGATTCAAAGGATTATTCAAGAGGTTGATAATCAGGATTTAGTACTTGCCTTAAAGGCTGCAAGCCCAGAGGTGAAAAGGACTATTATGGAAAATATGTCGAAACGGATGGCAGAATCATTCGAAGAGGAAATGCAATATACTGGCCCTGTTCGAATTAGGGATGTAGAAGAAGCACAAGGCAGAATTGTCTCCATTATTCGCCGACTAGAAGATACCGGTGAAGTAGTGATTGCAAGAGGTGGTTCGGATGACCTATTACTCTAAAGTATTTAAGGCTTCTCACCTTTCTGTTGTAAAAGATGTAAAAGTCATTTCGCAGACACAAGTTCCAAGTCAAATTCAAAATATTGGAACTGATCAACCTATCCAGCCAGTTATTGATTTGGCAAAAGAAAAAGAAGTGGCTCATCAAATCATCCAAGAAGCACAGTTAAAGGCTCGGGAGATCATCAAAGAGGCTGAGCAAAGGGCTAGCCTTATTATTGATGATACAGAAGAAAAGGCTTCGATGTGGTGGAAAGAAAATGAACAAAGGTTAGAGAACCTTTCACAAGAGGCTAAGGACAAAGGTTTCCAGGAAGGGCTGAACATTGGTAAAAAAGAGGCAGAGGAAAAAATAAATCAAGAATATAAACAAAAAATAGAAGAAGTCCAAGCTTTATTGGAACATGCCTACAAACAGAAAGAAACAATCATATTAGAGGCAGAGCCATTTTTACTTGAATTGAGTTATGCGATTTCTTCACAAATCATAAAACAGGAATTAGAAAGTTACCCGGACAAATTTATGGAACTCATAAAACAGCATATTCTCCGTTTCAAGGAGAAAGAATTTATTACTGTGTGTGTGCATCCAGAGGATTTCGATTTTATTCAATCGCAACGGGCACTATTACTTGCTGTTGTGAATGGTGAAACGGAAATCAAAATCATACCAGATCATTCTGTTTCACCAAAAGGCTGTATCATACGGACAGCCTATGGGAGTATCGATGCTCGGATTGATACTCAAATCGAGGAGATTAAAAAAGTGATACAAGAAGCCAGGAGGGTTCCTGAAGGTGAAGTTTTCAGCTGAACATTATATTAAATTGATTCGGAATTGCGATCCAGTTCGAGTAAACGGGAAAATAACGCAAATAATTGGGCTAACAATTGAGTCACAAGGCCCAGATGTTCGAATTGGAGAACTGTGTTATATTTACCCAACGAACTCGTCAACCCCTATTCAGGCAGAGGTTGTTGGAATCAAGGAAAATAAAGTTTTGTTGATGCCTTTAGGGGAAGTGAGGGAGATTGGGCCAGGTTGTGATGTGGTTGCAACTGGGAAACCGATTACGGTAAAAGCAGGGAATCAATTACTAGGTAGAATATTAGATGGATTAGGTCAGCCGATGGACGGGAAGCCACTTCCACTAGGTCTAGAGGAAGTTCCAACCTATACTCAGCCTCCTAACCCACTTACTAGACCTCGTATTCATTCCCCTCTTGGGGTAGGAGTTCGAACGATCGATGGATTGCTTACAATGGGGAAAGGGCAAAGAATTGGAATATTTGCTGGTAGTGGTGTTGGAAAGAGTACGCTTCTTGGAATGATCTCAAGAAAATCAACTGCCGACGTTAACGTGATTGCTCTGATTGGAGAGCGTGGGCGTGAGGTATTAGATTTTATAGAGCAAAATTTAGGTGAAGAAGGTTTGAAAAAATCTGTCCTAATCGTTGCAACTTCTGATCAGCCAGCGCTTATTCGAATTAAAGGGGCATTAACTGCCACATCAATTGCTGAGTATTTTCGCAATCAAGGAAAGGATGTATTGCTTGTAATGGATTCTGTTACACGGTTTGCGATGGCAGGTCGTGAAATCGGACTAGCAATTGGTGAACCGCCTACAACAAAAGGATATACACCATCAGTATTTGCCATGTTACCTCAATTACTAGAACGTTCCGGAACAGGACCAGTTGGGTCGATATCCGCCATTTATACAGTACTTGTTGATGGTGACGATATGAATGAACCTATTGCTGATGCAGTCAGAGGTATTTTAGATGGACATATCGTGCTAAATCGTGCTATTGCAGGTAAAGGCATATTCCCTGCTATTGATGTACTAAATAGTGCTAGCCGGGTCATGACCGATATTACTTCCGAAGAACATCAAATTGCCGCCCGTAACTTTAAACGATTACTGGCTGCCTATAAAGAAGCAGAGGATTTAATTAATATTGGAGCCTATAAAAAAGGTTCGAATCGGGATATTGACATGGCGGTAAGGCTTAAAGGACAAATGGATAGCTTTTTGCACCAAGGTATTTTTGAACCATCTGAATATGAAGAGGCTACTTCTTTTATCATTTCACAATTTGGAGCGATCATGAGATGAAATTTAATTTTTCTTTTCAAAAAGTTCTTGATTTCAAAGAAAAAGAGAAAGAAATCGCAGAGCAAGAATATGGCATGGCCAAGATTCAACAACAAGAGCTAGAAGAGCAACTTGGGAATTTGGAAAATGAGAAAAACCAGTTCTTTGCTCATTACGATCACGTTCATCAGAAGTCGATTTTAGAAATTTTAGACGCCCAAACAGGAATTGATTATCTAAATCATCAAATTAAACAACTAGAATCTAAGTCGCATCAAATTCAGCAGGAAGTTGACCAAAAATACGATGTTCTGATTGAAAAGACACAGGAATCGAAAATGTGGAATCAATGGAAGGAAAAGTCGAAAGATATCTTTCAGAAACAACTACTTCAAAAGGAACAAGCCATGTTGGATGAAATGGCAGTGATTAGGTACTTCCGTAAGTAATAAGGAGAATGGGAAAAATGAAAGAAAAAATGATTGAGAAATTAGGCAGTATTTTTTATTTATGTTTATTTCCGATTCTTTTTTTTGTTATTTTTGCCGGAGTAAGTGTCTTTTTTTTTGATACACCAATATGGAAATATCTAACCTTTGCGGGTTCAAATAAAAATGAAGCTAATCTTTCAAAAAGCAGTGATGATTGGGAAAATCGTTATCATGATATCGAATTGGAATTAAAAGAAAAAAATACAAAGATTTCAGAATTGGATCAATTGCTTCGCTCCAATCAAAAAAAGGTTAATGAGCTAATTAAGAATAATGAGGATTTACAAAATCAGTTAACAACAAAAAAATATCAGGATTTTCATAATCAGATGCAGCAAGTAGCTGAACTATACGAAAATATGACACCATCAAAAGCGGCTTCAATTTTCCAAACAATGCCATTAGAGGAAGTTGTTCAAATCGTGTTATTTCTTGATCGGGATCTACAAAGTGACATTATAGAAAAAATGAAGGATACCAAAAAAGCTGGACAGATTACATTAATCATGAAAGAGGTATCGGATTTAACGGAATATGATGAAACAACATTAAAACAACATATCAAGAAATTAACGACCCAAATACAACAAAAGTAGAATTATGGGATAATTACTCCAAGGAAGGAGATCAGCATGAAGAACTCTTCTCGTTTTATTCTCTTACTGTTATTGATTTTTTTGTTTTCTCAACCACCCACCATCCTAGCAGAAGGCTCCACATCCTCTAAGGAGCCGATGGTCTACGATACGATGAAAAAGGAGGAAGGAAAGGCATCAAAACCTTCACCAGAAGTCGTAGAGGGGTCATCAATTAAATTAATTCCCTCACTTATGAAATTTCTATTTTCATTTATTTTAGTTATCGGTTTATTAATTTTATTGTTGCGTTATTTAGCAAAACGAAACCAAGCATTAACTGCAAATGGTCCCGTCCTACCATTAGGTGGCTATCCTCTTGGTAATAATAAATCTATTCAAGTGGTGATGATTGGACAAACGATTTATATCGTTGGAGTTGGTGATGACATTAGCTTAATTCGAGCCATTCCACCAGGGGAAGAATACCAGCATCTATTAGAGAGCTATGAAAATCAAGGAGAATCTTCTAGCTGGCTCTCAAATGATTCAAGGATGGCATGGACATCTGTTTTCGAAAAACATTTAAAAAAGATGATAAAAACGAATCGGGAGGAATAGGAACTATGATTCGAAAATTTACCATCATTCTTCCATTCCTTTTATTAGGGTTTATTTCAAATGTACATGCGGCCGAAACAGTAGGGACAATCCTACCAGGTCTAGACTTGGGCGATAGTAAAGATCCTGGTATGGTATCCGACACTTTACGAATCATTATATTAATTACTGTTTTATCCATTGCTCCTTCATTCTTAATTTTAATGACAAGTTTTACTAGGGTTGTGATTGTTCTAGGATTTGTAAGAAGTGCTATAGGGACACAACAAATGCCGCCAAACCAAGTGTTAATCGGCTTGGCATTATTTATGACCTTTTTTATTATGGGACCAACCTTCTCGCAAATCAATAAAGAGGCATTTCAACCGTTTTTAGCGGGTGAAATGACGCAAGAAGAAGCGTTTGATGCAGCAAGTACCCCCTTAAAAGAATTTATGACGAAACAAACAAGGGAAAAGGACTTGGCTTTATTTATGAATTATGCCAAACAAGAAAGGCCAAAAGAGATTAAGGATATACCGCTTACTTCATTAGTTCCGGCTTTTGCGATTAGTGAGCTTAAAACCGCTTTTCAAATGGGTTTTATGATTTTTATCCCGTTTCTCGTTATCGATATGATTGTCTCGAGTGTGCTAATGTCTATGGGGATGATGATGCTTCCCCCAGTCATGATCTCACTCCCTTTTAAAATTCTATTATTCATCTTAGTCGATGGATGGTACTTAATCACAAAATCCATATTAGTTAGTTTTTAGGAAGGGGGGATTTGTATGTCTACTGAGATGTTATTACGTCTTGCAGAAGAAACCATTTATACAATCCTCATTGTCATTGCACCTGTATGTGGTGTCGCATTATTAGTAGGTTTATTGGTTAGTATTTTTCAAGCCACCACACAAATTCAAGAGCAAACACTGGCATTTGTTCCGAAAATTGTTGCTGTTTTTATTTGCCTGCTTTTTTTCGGTGGATGGATGCTGAAGCAGGTTGTCAATTTTACCGAGAACTTATTAGGTAGTCTTTCTAATTTTGTGGGGTGAGAACCATGGAGACATTTTCCTGGTGGAGCTTTTTACTCGTATTTGTACGAATTACTACCTTTATGGTTGTTGTACCTGTATTTTCGGGGCGACAAGTACCAAACATTTATAAGATTGGTCTTAGCTTAGTACTCACAGGATTATGTATAGGGGTTATCAATGATCCAATCGAAGAGCCTCCTTTTGAAACTCTGATTTTATTAATCTTAAAGGAATTCATGATTGGGATTTTTTTAGGGCTAGTTCCGAAAATCCTCTTTTATGCAGTCCAAATTGCGGGAAGTATGCTGGATATTCCAATTGGATTTTCGATGGCTAGTCTCTTTGATCCAAGTTCTGGGGTAAATGTCCAATTAACAGGGCATTTTAAAAATATTTTTGCCATTTTAGTCTTGTTGGCAACAAATGGACATCATCTTCTTATACAAGGGATTTTAGCCAGCTTTGATTGGGTTAGTCTTGAGACGCTTGTTCCTTCCTTTTTAGATGGGAGTTTGTCTACGATTTTGATAGATAATGTTCAGAAAATGTTTTTAATTGGGTTTATGATGGCTGCGCCCATTCTTGGGACTATGTTTGTATTAGACATTGCTTTGGGATTAATGGCAAAAACAGTTCCTCAAATGAATATTTTTGTCGTTTTTCCACCTATTAAAATACTATTACATTTTTCAATCTATATCGTCGTTTTACCTAGTTTTTTCTATCTTCTAAAAGTACTATTTGAAACGATGTTTGAATCGATGTACGCGATATTACAAGTAATGGGGGGGTAAGGGATGCTCCGTCTAGATTTGCAGTTTTTTTCTGGAGAAAAAACGGAAAAGGCCACACCACATAAGCGAAAAGATGCTAGAAAAAAAGGGCAAATTGCCAAGAGTATGGAAGTATCGCCGGCCTTTACCTTACTATTCACTTTTTCCTTTTTATTAATCTTTGGCAAACACATGCTAGAAGGCATGTTAAATATCTATCGGCACTCCTTTCAAGAATATCTGCTCTGGGATGTGACGATGTCAAGCACGCGAGTATTATTTAATCAGTTAGTAGTCGATTCGGTCAAATTGGTCGCTCCGATTTTTCTAGTTGTCGTATTGGTCAGTTTGGTAGCTAATTATATCCAGGTTGGATTTATGTTTAATCCCGACTTATTAAAAGTTAAGTTTGAAAAGCTCAATCCGATTCAAGGGGCTAAGCAAATACTTTCCATTAAATCACTAGTGGAATTATTAAAAGCACTTTTCAAAATTCTCATTATCTCGTTTCTTTCGTATAAGTTGATCATGGGCAAAATGCCTGATCTAGTAAAGATTAGTGAAAAAGGGATTTGGGATGCAACAAGACTGATAGGGTTACTTTCGGTTCAAATTGGTATCGTGATTTCCGCTAGCTTAATTGTATTATCCGTATTTGATTATTTATTTAAAAAGCATGAACATGAAAAAAAAATCCGCATGTCTAAACAAGATATTAAAGATGAGCATAAGAAGATGGAAGGGGACCCACATGTTAAGGGGCAACGTAAAGCAATCCAGAGGCAAATGGCTCAAAATCGGATGATGCAAGATGTCCCAAAAGCGGATGTGGTCATTACGAACCCAACACATTTTGCTGTTGCGATTCGTTACGATATGAAGGAAATGATAGCTCCAATAGTGATCGCAAAGGGTCAAGACCATGTTGCCCTAAAAATAAAAGAATTGGCAAAAGAAAATAAAATTATGATTGTTGAAAATAAACCTCTAGCACGGGCGTTATTCTCTTCTGTAGAAATCGGGGAAGCTATACCAGAAGATTTATTTAATGCAGTCGGTGAAATTTTGGCCTATGTGTATTATCAAGAGGGTAGGTATAAGGGGATGATGGCATGAAAATAAAAGATATATCGGTATTAATTGTTGTCATCATGATTGTCGCCATGATGATTGTTCCTTTACCAACTTTATTATTAGATTTTCTATTAATCTGTAATATTTGTATATCCTTATTGATCTTGTTGGTATCAATGAACACAAAGGAACCATTGGAATTTTCTATTTTTCCAACGGCGATATTGCTTACAACCTTATTTCGGTTAGCGCTAAATGTATCAACAACTCGTTCGATTCTCTCAAAAGCTGATGGTGGTGCAGTCATCGAAACATTTGGATCATTTGTTATTGGTGGGAACGCTGTCATTGGTTTTGTCGTGTTCCTAATTTTAGTTGTCATTCAGTTTATCGTTATTACGAAGGGGTCTGAGCGTGTTGCTGAAGTTGCAGCACGATTCACCTTAGATGCCATGCCGGGTAAACAGATGAGTATTGACGCGGATATGAATGCAGGATTAATAAGTGAACAGGATGCGCGCTTACGCCGTAGAAAAATTGAACAAGAAGCAGACTTTTATGGATCAATGGATGGGGCTAGTAAATTTGTAAAAGGGGATGCTATTGCCGGGATTGTTATTTTGATCATTAATGTTATTGGTGGTTTTATCATAGGTATGACGATTCATGGAATGGGATTTGCTGAAGCGGCTAGTACGTTTACCCTATTATCAGTGGGTGACGGACTAGTCAGCCAGGTGCCAGCACTGCTAATTTCAACTGCCACAGGGATTACTGTTACCCGTGCTGCTTCGGAAGGGAATTTAGGTACAGATATCATCCAACAAATCTTCAATTATCCGAAGTTATTGTATATTGTGGCTGGAATGATATTACTTCTCGGTGTCTTTACACCAATTGGTCCTTTCTTAACCCTTCCTATAGCAGGTTTGCTTGGATTTAGTGCTTATACAATGCAAAGAAGCGCCCAGAGGGAAGTGGCTGCAGCAAATGAAATAACGATGGAGCAAGAGGAAGAGGACATTCGCAGCCCTGAAAAAGTGATTAATCTATTGCAATTGGATAAGCTAGAGCTAGAAATTGGTTATGGACTTATCCCACTTGCCGACCAAAAGCAAGGTGGAGATATATTGGACCGAATTATCATGATTCGTAGACAATTTGCAATTGAATTAGGGCTTGTTATTCCGACAATCCGAATCCGAGATAATTTACAACTTCCACCTAATGAGTATGTATTGAAGTTTCGCGGAAGTAAAATTGCGGTAGGGGAAATTTATTTAGATCATTTCCTAGCGATGAACCAAGGTACAATGGATGACGAGATCGATGGAATTCAAGTCATTGAGCCTGCCTTCGGTTTACCAGCAACATGGGTGAATATTGAAGCGAAGCAAAAAGCAGAACTATTAGGATATATGATTGTTGACCCACCTTCGGTCATAGCTACTCATTTAACAGAAGTTTTAAAAAGATACGCGTTTGAGCTTCTAGGGCGGGAGGAAACGAAGGAGTTAGTCGATAATCTAAAAGAGACCCATCCTAGTCTAGTAGAGGAACTTGTACCAAATCTTATGTCAATTGGAGAAATTCAAAAGGTATTAAGAAATCTCCTTCGCGAACAAATTTCGATTAGGGATTTACCGACTATCTTTGAAACGTTAGCCGATTATTCTCTATATACAAAGGAACCGAAAGTGTTAACAGAATATATCAGACAATCATTAACCCGACAAATTACAGAGCAATATGCAGAAAATGGAGTCATTCGGGTACTGACAGCTGGTTCTACATTGGAAAAGGGGATATCAGACAGCATACAGCAGACAGAGTCCGGAACCTATTATTTAGCGATGGACCCTCAAATGGTCCGGAAAATCACAGAAGAATTACATGAGCAAATAGCTCGGGTGATGAAAGCGGGAGGACAACCGATATTCCTAACTTCTCCTTCCATCAGAATGTATTTAAAGCAGCTAGTTGACAAGATTATGCCAACTGTACCGGTACTTGCTTATACAGAGCTTGAACCAGAAACAGAAATTCAAAGTATAGGAGTGGTAAACATTTGAAAACGAAAAAAATCATTGCCGATACAATGCCGCTCGCTTTAAAAAAGGTGCGACAAGAGTTAGGGGAAAATGCCATTATCGTCAATACGAGAGCCATTAAGACGGGTGGTGTATTGGGCTTATTTAAGAAACAAAAATATGAGGTTACGGCTTATTCCATGGATATAGGAAATGCGAAAGAGGAGCAATCTTTTAGCGTTGAACAGCCGAAATCCATGACTGAAAAAAGGCATCCCGAAATGAAAAAATTTGATAATCATAGAGTGGAAATCGAGAATAATATTACAAGCTATAATCAAAATCCGCAAAAACGATATCAATATTTTTCACAATCTCACATCGTTGAGGAAAAGTCGGAGTCAGCACTAAATGAATCTTCAGAGGTTGAATCAGCACCAAGTATTGAAACTTCCGTACCAAATAAACTCAAAGAAAACAATGAGCCATTACTTGATGAAATAAAGCAAATGAGAAAACTAATGATGAATTTTATGATGAACAATCAGGATTCCAAATCGGTGCCCTCGGGTTTAGTGAAATGGGTAAATCTTTTAAAAGCCCAGGGCGTTCAAGAAGAAGTTATTGAATTTATAGTTGGTACGTTATTTAAAAAATTCGAAGCCATTTCAACCATATCTGATGATGAAATAAAGCAGGAAATCATCGGAATTATTCAGGAGATTTTTCAAAAACGTCTACCTGAAACAAATGCAGTACGGGAGAGTACCCGCATTATCAATGTGGTCGGGCCAACTGGTGTTGGAAAAACAACATCGATTGCCAAATTAGCAACGGAACAAATTTTAAAACAAAAGCGAAGAGTGGCCATGATTACAACAGATGTCTATCGGATAGGGGCAGTTGAACAGTTGAAAACTTATGCCGGCATCTTAAATGTTCCGATTGAAGTAGTTCGTTCAGCCGAGGAATTGGAAAAGGCTTTGGATACTTTAAAAAATTTTGATCTTATTTATATGGATACAACGGGACGTAATTATAAAGAGGTAAAATTTCTTGATTCGGTAAATGAGTTCTTAAAACAGCCGATTGAAAGTGATAGTTATTTAGCCTTAAGTTTGACAACAAAGTATGAAGATATGAAGATCTTGTTAAATCGATTTTTGGGCAGTCCAATTAAAAAGCTTATTCTTACTAAATTCGACGAAACGAGTAGCTATGGCTCTATTCTAAATATTGCTTTTGAATTTCCATATCAAATAGCCTACATTACCAATGGTCAGAGTGTGCCAGAGGATATTACAACTATTGATCCAGCGATACTTACTAGTTACTTATTAGGAGATGTTAATTAAGATGGATCAAGCACATAGTTTACGAGAATATATGAATCGGCTCAATAGGCAGCAGCATCCACAGCCGCCACTCAAAAAACATTGGGCAAAAATCGTGACTATAACGAGTGGCAAAGGAGGAGTCGGTAAATCTAATTTTACTGTTAACTTTGCTTTAGCCCTTCAAGAAGCGGGAAAAAAGGTTTTAATTCTAGATTTAGATTTATCAACTAATAATATCAATATTTTGATGGGTACAACACCAAGATATAGTTTAATTGACGTTTTATATCAACAAAAAGAAATTTTAGATGTAATCGAAAAAGGTACATCAGGTATTGAATATATCTCAAGTGGTCTTGATTTGGATTATCTTATGGATTTAGATGAAAATACACTTGCATTTTTTTGGAGCCAAATTGAAGCACTGCAAACTTATGCTGATTTCATATTATTAGATACAGGAGCGGGAATATCGAAAGAATTAATTAATTTTATTCTTGCTTCGGATGAAACGATTATCTTGACAACTCCAGAACCAACGGCGATTGCCGATGCATATGCAGTTTTAAAAAATGTCATGCGCTATACAAAAAAGGTATCAAAATTTCATTTAATCGTTAATCGTGCTCATACTTATGCAGAGGCAGTAGAAACTTCTCGTTCCTTAAAAAATGCTTGCCGAAGTTTCCTTCATTTTGATCTTCCAACTTTAGGATTTTTATTGGAAGATACTCATGTTAGGCAAGCTGTTAAAGCACAAATGCCATTTTATATTACAAGTCCAAATTGTGTTGCTGCAAAGAATATTAGAGAAATCGTTCATTCCTATTTACCTGATTATCATAAGAATTCTTCCGTTCAAACCACTGGACTTAAGGGTTTTTTTGAAAAATTATTGTCTTTGAAGAAATCAAGAAAATAGGTGGGGTATATGGTCGGGAATTTGCGTTTTAACTTTATCATTGGAGTTGCTGCCTGGTTAGGTACGTTTTTATTTTCCTTACCAAATAATACGTGGCAAACCTCCTTATTTAGAGGGTTAATTGGTTTTTTTATCTTTTTTATCTTCTCCTATTTCATCCGTTCGATCATACACATCATTATTTCGATGAAAGATGCTGCAGTGAAGACACCAGAGCAAGAAAAAAAGGCAGAAGACTTGCGTTTCGCTGAAACAGACGAAATAGAGCAAGTAACGGAAGATATTCAAGATGATGATTCAATGTTCCAATCGATTCCCCTGCACTCTTTGCATAAAGAAGCTGGGTTAAATAGATCCGAATAAATCAAAATCTTATCAAAATAGCGGTAAGAGGGGGGATATATGTTGAGACCAGCTGTCAAGGATTCTTTGGCAAATATTTCAGTATGGAAAAAGTATCGTGAATGCAATGACAATCTATCACATGAAAATCTTGCTAAGCAATATTTATATTTAGTCGAGCAAATGGCTAAACGGATCAGCCAGCACATCCCGCAACGATTGATTCCAAAGGAAGACTTAATGGGCTTTGGTTATATCGGCTTACTTGAAGCAATAAAGAAATTTGATTATAAAAAGGGCTATCAATTTGAAACATATGGACTGTGGCGAATTAAAGGGGCCATGCTAGATGGTTTACGTAAAATGGACTGGGCAACACGTGGAACAAGAGAAAAAGCAAAAAAATTAAATAATGCTCTTCGATTATTAGAGCAGCAATTAATGCGTGAGCCAACCGAAGAAGAACTGAGCGAGTACTTAAATATGCCACTTGAAGAAGTCCATCAGGCAATGGCGACCTTAGCGTTATCTACTCTCCTTTCTTTAGACGAACCAGTTGGGTCAAACGAAGAGGAAGGCAAACAACAATCCCGCATTGATCAAGTAGTGGACCAGTCTATAAAATCTCATGATAATCAATTGTTAATGGAGGAATTCCGCCATATTGTCATAGAGTGTATCAACTCTATGCCTGAAAAAGAAAGACTTGTGATTTCTCTTGCTTATTATGAGGGGTTAGCACAAGTTGAAATAGCTGAGGTGTTAAATCTGACAAAGGGACGAATAAGTCAAATTCATTCCAGAGCAACACTTCGTCTCCGGCAAAGTTTGGAAGCAAAAGGGTTTTCATTTGATTCCTTTCAATGATTGAATATAGTATAATGGTTTTAGCCTTATAGTATATCCGACATTTTGAGGTGTAAATGATGATCCGTATTTTACTAGTCGATGACCACCCTTTACATGTTGAAGGAATAAAATTAATTATCGAAACAGAACAAGATATGAAAGTTCATATAGAGACATCTAGTATCCAAGCGCTTGAGACTGTTAAAACGAATTCATTTGATGTCATGCTATTTGATCTACAAATGCCTGAAATGGATGGCTTTGAATTAACGAAAAAAGTGATTGAGGTGGATCCGAAGGCGAAAATTCTTATTTATTCCGGATTTGAAGTCTATCCACATTTAGAAATGTTGATGGATTCAGGGTCTATTGGATTTCTTTCCAAAAACGCTACAAAGGAACAATTAATAAGGGCCATTCGCTCTGCCTTGGACAATGAGATGGTTATTCCCTTCCCGTTGTTTAAAGAAATCTATAATAGAGCACTACCAATGATTCACCTAGATAACGTAAGCGAAAAAATTCAGTTAAATGAAAAAGAGAGGGCAGTCTTATTGCAATTGGTAAAAGGAAAGAAGAATAAGGAAATCGCCCAAACTTTATTTGTTGGTCAGCGGTCTTTAGAATATTGCTTAACAAGTCTCTTCCAAAAGTTAGGTGTACAAACGAGAATTGAAGCAGTTGTAAAAGCTAAAGAAATGGGAATCGTTGATTTCTAGGAAGAAGGTTAGCTGAATACCTTCTTTTTTTGTGTTTTCATAAACTTTTTAAGATTCTTACCGATAACAAAATTACTAGCTAGTTCATACAGGGGGATTATGATGCAGGATTTTGGCTTAGATAAACTATCTGAACTTGTATATGATTATTGTGGGTTGCGCTATTTTGATAGACTCTCTGTATTAAAAGATAAGACTACCAAAAGATTACTAGAACTAGGAGTATCTTCCTATTGGGACTATTGTAGTTTTATAAAAAAAAATAAAAGTGAATGGGATATCTTAGTTGAAATATTAACCATAAACGAAACTTATTTCTACCGTGAAGAATCTCAGTTGGTTGAGTGTTGCTCCGTCATTTTACCTCAATTAAAAGAACAAATAAAAAATCGTCCAATACGAATTTGGAGTGCGGCCTGCTCTTCAGGTGAGGAACCGTACACGATTGGAATGTTATTACAGGAAAGCGGAAATTTTAAAAATGGGGAAATAGAGATTATTGCCACAGATATCAATAAAAAGGTACTTGAAAAGGCTAAGAAAGGCTGGTATCATCAAGGATCCTTTGCTTTTCGCAGAATTCCCAAACCTTTAATGGACAAGTATTTCTCAATTGTTGATGGCGGGTATAAAATAAGCGAAACACTTCAAAAAATGGTTGAATTTAAGTACTTAAATCTTCTCGATGAAGGTAATATATCCCAGATTGGAGAAGTCGATATCATTTTTTGTAGAAATGTTCTTATTTATTTTGATCAGGATACCATTAAACGGGTTATTGGTCATTTACATCAAAATTTAAAACCAAACGGATACTTGTTTCTTGGCCATGCCGAATCGATTACAGAACTTGGCTTAGGCTTTAAAAAAGTTGACTCAGATAAGACTTTTTATTATCGAAAGGAACTTGATTAATATGAAACAGTATGGAGTATTAGTAGTGGATGACTCCGCATTTATGAGAAGGGCGATAAGTCAATTACTCGAGAATGATCCACAATTTTTTGTGGTAGGTATTGCTAGAAACGGAGAGGACGCCGTCGAAAAGGTTCGTCGCCTTAGACCCGATCTAGTGACAATGGATGTTGAAATGCCCAAAATGAATGGTCTTGAAGCATTGACTGAAATCATGAAAACATCTCCAGTACCTGTTGTCATGTTAAGTTCAAAAACGGCTGAAGGAGCAACCGAGACGATACAGGCATTAGAATTAGGGGCTGTCGATTTCTTTCTAAAAGAAAATCTTATTAAAGATAGAGAGAATCAAGATGTCCTTCTTGATTTTTATCATCGCTTAAAGGAGATTGCAGGGGCGAAGCTTCAAAATAAGAGCTCAGTTGATTATTCGGAGGGAATTCAAAGAAAAAAGAAAAATAGTAAGATGACAGACGTTATTTTTATTGGCTGCTCTACTGGTGGACCATCTGCATTACAATCGATTCTTCCGCGTTTCCCAAAGGATTTTCCTATACCTGTTGTAGTAGCCCAACATATGCCTATTGGATTTACAAAGGCATTAGCATTAAGGTTTAATAGCTTGTGCCAATTAGAGGTAAAAGAGATAGAGAACGGTGAGTTGCTTCAACCAGGAAGAATATATATTGCTCCCTCTGGTTTCCAAACCTTATTTAAAAAAATAGATAGTTCGATCATTTTCAAAGTAGTTGAGCAGGTCGAAGAAAAGGTTCTCTTTAAGCCGTGCATAGATATCAGCTTAGCGTCAGCAGCTCCTATCTTTCAAGACAGGCTTTTAACTGTAATTTTAACTGGTATGGGTTCTGATGGAATGATCGGTTGTGGATTAGTGAAAAAATTTCAAGGTCATGTTTTTGTTGAATCTGAGGAATCAAGTGTTGTTTATGGAATGCCAAAATCAGTTATGAATGCTGGCTATGCAGATGGACAGTATCCATTATCAAGAATGTATCAAGAAATTGAGTCATTTGTTAGGTAACAAACAAGGTGAAGATAGAGCAGGTGGGTAAATGGTAAAGGAAAATGGGAGTAAAAACAAAGAAGTAAATAAAAAAAAGAATCCAGGTTTTTTTGCAAAGATTGTTTTTTTATGGATCTTACCATTCATATATTCTATTAGCCTTGGTATGACGATTTTGCATTTTTCAGGGGTTTCTTTATCCAAACAAATAAAATGGATGGATAAGCAATCAGATTTTTTATTTGGTAAAAATGAAATCACCTCACCCCAGTCCAATACATCTGGTGTTCCATCAATAAATGATGAGAATAACGTAAATAATAATGAAATAGATTCGCAAATACAGGATAGTCCAAAACAAAATGAAACGCAGGAAAAACCTCAGATTGATGAAAGTACACGCGCGTCATCGAATCAATATTCTGTATCGGAAAGTATGTCAAATATGGACCCAAGCGTTGCAGCCAAGCTATTAAGGAGTATGAGCGAGGCGGATGCTTTAATGGTTCTTAGAGAACTTAGCGTTGACACACGTACCGAGATTATTTCGGAAATGCCAGTAGATGCTGGGGCACGATTTACTTTGGCCTTAGCCAATGGAAGTGATATTGACAGCACTACCAATTCTTCTTCGCAACTCTATCGATACATGAAGCCGGAACAGATTGCTGGGGTTCTAATGGGGATAGAGAATAGGGAGGAAATTCTAAGGCAAATAAGACGATTAGACCCGTTGAAAGCTTCCGAAGTCCTTTCGCAACTAGACCCCGAAATTGCTGGGTGGATTATAACCCGGATGAATTAAGTTACCAAAAGGAGCCGCATTATAGCGGCTCCTTAATTTAGTAAAGCAAATAGCTATAAAATTTAAAGAGCAAAAACCCCGAAATCATTCCAATCGAAGTAATCATGAAAAAGATACTAATAAGTAAAAGCCAATTAACATTCGAAGAAGATTTTTCAGAGAGAGTTCGAAAATAGCGTGAATTTGCTCTATCCCAATTAGTATCTGGCTCAGTTAAAAAGAAAACGCTCGTATTTCGTTCATCTCCCCAGCGAGTATCTTTCATGTTAATAAATCCCACCTCACTCATAGAGGAGTTAGTAGAAGAGGTACGAGACTGCCATAATGTTACAAGACTAAAGACCACTAAGGAAAATATGAAACAAATGATTATACCAGTAAAAACCTCCATACCTTACCTCCCATATCCAATTATTTTTCCTAGTTTTAAAGTGAACTCGTTCTCTTTGTTAGTAAAAGTATATTGCCATTTTTTAGATTTTATACATTATCCGAAAAATATTCTTTTTGATAGTTTCATACACTTTGATAAAATCCGTTATTTTAATCAAAATAATAAATGTTTGTTTGATGGTTAATCAAAAATATCATGACGAATATTGTAAGTTGCGTTATAATATGGTGAATAGGATTAAGTTATCCAAACGAAAGGGGGATAATTTATTTGGAATTTACTCCAATCCAAATCAAACAAAAAAGTCAAACAGGTCAAACAAATCTTCAAAATGAGAGAAAGAGTAAGTTAAATATTGATTCTGTCCTGAGAATTAATAATTTTGAACAGATTTTGACGATGTTTCTCACTACCTCTTCCACAGCAGAAGTAGTAGAAAACGCAGCCCCCCTTTTACATAAGGAAAAGGATAATCCGGAGGGTGAATCGGAAGAAACAAATAATCAAAATCTATTAATATTGAACGCAGTTCCGAAAACGGAAACAGCCATTTTTTTAGACGTAGAACCGAACCGCGAGGTAAGTCAGAATCATTCAGAATTAGAAGTGCATAAAACAATTGGTCTGAATACTTCAAAATTTGCAGCACAAGATATACATTTGCGTCTATCAAACCCCGTGGTGCAATCAGATCCAATAAAGTTTAATCAACAAGAGTCATTTGCAATAAATCCAACTGGAGTGATAGTACCAGGGGAAGAATTATTAAATCCAACTAGAGTGCAAGCACAAGAAGAAGAATTATTGAATCCATCTAGCGTGCAAATACCAGAAGATGAATTATTGAATCCCTCTAGCGTGGTAGTACTAGAATCAAAAGTACCGAAACCTGAAAAGGCAGCAATAATAGAAGGGGATGCACCAATCCCTATAACGTTAAAGGGATCAGAAGGGGATGTTCCGAATCTTGTGAAGGTAGTATCCTCCGAATTTGAGATGCCTAAATCTTTAAAGGGAGCAACTATAGAAGCTGCTGTATTTCCCACTACTGATTCCACCATTAAGGAAGCAGGATTACAATATCCTATAAAGGAAGCATCACCTGGAAACGTTGTACAGTCTCCTGGCGATTCTGCTACTCAGGAACAACTCATACGGAATACGCTATATGAATCATCGAATCGTGATTTCGTGACAACTATCCAAAATGGAACGGAATCAACACAGGCTGTAGAACAAACAACGTTTCAAAATACACAAAAGATGATAGTACCTAATGGCCAAGAAAATTCTACTATTATCGAACCAATTCAGGATCAACACGCAAATCTATTCAAGAATCACTTAAATATAGATTCTAATAGGGCTGTTTCAATACCGGAGCAAAGTCATGATTTAAATTTGACGGGAACTGGACTAGAACGAGAAGAAACAAGTCATGTTGCTGATTCAGATTCTAAACAGTTAAAGAACCAAAGTTCAAATGGACTGCAACAGAATAGAGTATTTGAGCACTCGGTAATGGACCTGCAGGTCGAAAGTCCAAAGACTCCAGAATCATCTAAAATTGGAGTTCAATCTCGACCCAATCTGGACTTAGGTGAACTAGTCGATCAAAATCAATTAATGAAAGAACCAAGCCTAGGCGTAATCTCAAATCAATTAAACCGAGACCCAGGTCAGGTGATTGGCGAGGGACATTCAAACATTCAACAGCCTAAGACCATTAAAATTCAATCTAACGAAGCTCCGTTTCAAACGGAAAAACAATCAATCGTTTCAGTTGAAATGGAACCTCTAGATCAAAATAAGCTAGAACAAAATCAAGCAGTAAACCAAAATACTTATCGTTCAAATCCGGCCAAAACCGGAACATATGAACAGATAGATTTAATTGTGGATCATTCAATGGAACAAACTGATACAAACGTTTCATTACCAAAAACTGACAATCAATATGCTCTAAATGAAGAACTTGAGTATGCGAGAAGAAAATGGACCGTTCAACAATTATTATCGGAGCAACCGACAAAAACAGTTAACCCGCAAAATGAAAACCAAGTTCGAAACATTCTCAACAACTTAAAAACCTCAAATGGTGCATTAGAAAAAGAAATCATGTTCAATGAAAAGAACATGGACGTGGATTCAGATGTAAAAAAGAGGCTTATTCTAGATAAAAATTTGGTAATAGGCCAACCTGTACCACAACCGCATTATACCAATCAGAGTATGCAAACGGTTAGACAAGAATCACCACCAGTTATTCATATGGCCAACTTCCTGCCAGAAATGGAAAGTTGGTTAAGCCAAAATATGAAAATACTAAGTGGGGACCATGGTAGTATGGTAGCTAAGCTTTCGTTATTCCCTGAACATTTTGGGCATATCGAGGTGAAAATTACGACCAACGGTGGAAATGTATCTGCAGAGATCGTAACTGAAACTCTAATCGCAAAAGAATCATTAGAAGGTCAGTTACCTCAACTAAAACATTCTTTACAGCAAAGCGGTTTATACGTTCAAAAAATAGATGTTGTTCAGCAGCTAGCAAATACAACAGTAGACTTAAATCAACCTAACATGTCGTTTTCACAAAATGGACCAGGTTTTTCAAATGAACAAAGGTCCTCTCAATCACAACCAATGAGCGCAAAGAAACAAGCCAAGGTTGAAGAATTACCTGAACTAGATTCAGAGAGTGAAATATTTTCATATGGTTACTCCTCTAGAAAGTCAGTTTCAAGTATTGACTTCACTGCATAAAAAGGAGGAAGGTTAAATGGGTAGCTGGGTAGACATAGCTAAAATACCTAAAAATTACTCTACTTTTACAGAGACATTTGAACAGAAAAGTATAATGGGCAAAGATGATTTCCTAAGAATTCTTACCGTTCAGTTGGCAAATCAAGACCCTTCCAGTCCGCTTCAAGACCGGGATTTTATTGCGCAAATGGCGACGTTTAGTTCCTTAGAACAACTAACCAATTTGAATACGACCTTTTCTAAGTTTATGGGTCAACAAATGAGTCAGCATGCATCAGTAATTGGAAAAGAGATTACGTGGATTTCCCCGGAAACTCATCTACCTGTAAGTGGGATTGTGGAAGGTATCTCAATTAACAGTGGAATATACTATTATCACGTGAAAAATGAAAAAATCCCGATAAATATGGTATATGAGATCAAGGAACATGTGGAAAAACCAACAGAAGTGCCAGTAGAAGAACCTGTTGAGGGACCTGAAGAAGGAAATAATTAATTATTACTACTAAAAACTTAGGAGGAAATAAAAATGATTAAATCACTATACTCTGGAATTTCTGGAATGAAGGGTTTTCAAACGAAGCTTGATGTTATCGGTAATAACATTGCCAATGTTAATACAGTAGGGTTTAAGAAAAGTCGTGTTCTTTTTCAAGATATTCTAAGCTCCAATATGGCTGATGCAACTGCTCCGTACAGTAGACGAGGTGGTCTAAATCCTATGCAGGTTGGTCTTGGTTCAAGAATTGCTTCGATTGATACTGTTCATACGCCAGGAAGTCCTATGACAACGAATATTGGGACGGATGTAGCGATAGATGGACCAGCATTTTTTGTTGTCAGAACGGGAATTAACAGTGGGGAAACCTACCTAACAAAGGCTGGAAACTTTACTCTAGATGGGGACGGAAATCTAGTAAATGCTAACGGAATGTATGTTATGGGGGCTGTTACTACTGCTACAACACCTCCGGTAGCTAGTGAAGTACCAATCAGAATTACGATAGACGATGTTGCAGTTGGTCCGAATAATACAAAATTAAAATTCACTTCTTATGCTGTTGATTCAAATGGTTACGTTGTAGTGGTTCGTGAAGATGGGGTAAGTGGAAAATTAGCAAGAAACAGCTCTGGTCAATATTACTTAAGTACGAATGATGCATCTGTAGAAAATATCTCGATTGCAACAAAAGTTGTCCAAAACCCTGGTGGTTTAGAAAAACTTGGAAACTCTTTGTACGACGAAACAGGAAACTCTGGAAACTCAAGGTTTGGACGTATTGAAGATATTAAGGGTGGAAAAATGTACGCTGGTGTCCTTGAAATGTCTAACGTAGATTTAACAGAAGAATTTACAGAAATGATTGTGGCACAAAGAGGATTCCAAGCTAACTCAAGAACCGTAACGACTTCTGATTCCATTTTAGAAGAAGTGGTAAACTTAAAGAGATAATAGGTAAGTTGCTTAAACTTCTAATATCTCTTTAAAGGTAGGAATTTCATGAATGCCAAATTAAAAATTATTATCCTTATCATTCTTGCCGTTCTTTTAATAGGAGGAGGAATTGGATTTTTCCTCTATCAATCATCCAAGGATAAAACCGAAGAACTGTCAGCCGATGAAATTTTGGAAACGATTGTAGAAACAGAAACGATTACCACAAATTTACGCACAGGTGGATTTGTTCAACTGAGTTTTAAGATCCAAACCAGTTCTAAGAAAGCAAAAGTAGAACTGGAAAAACGGGATTTCCAAGTCAAAAATGTGATCATTAAACTTTTCTCATCATTAACTGAAGAAGAGATTAATAGCCCTGAAGGAACGGTACAGTTTGAAGAGCAAATGAAGGAGCAAATAAGTAAATTGATGCAAGAAGGCCATGTGGTCAAAATATATACGACAAAGAAAATGATTCAGTAACGCGAGGGAGTAGTTAGGGGGATTTCAATTGCCTGATGTGTTATCGCAACAAGAAATTGATGCTCTTTTATCGGCCTTAAATAACGGTGAAATACAAGCAAAAGATATAAATGAAAGTAAGGATAAGGTAAAAGTATACGATTTCAAGCGTGCTATGCGGTATTCGAAGGAACAACTGCGTAGCATTACTAGAATTCATGAGAATTTTATACGGTTAATAACCTCAGTTTTATCCTCTCAGCTAAGACAGTACGTACAAATTGAAATTGACCTTGTCGATCAGGTTACATTTCATGAGTTTATTACGTCTATCCCACCAAGGACGATTGTCAATTTATTTGATGTGAGTCCGATGGAAGGGAAACTAGCGTTGGAAATTAACCCACAGATTGCTTATGCGATTGTGGAGCGTATGCTTGGTGGACAAGGGGATAACACCGATCGAAATGGTATCCTAACTGAAATAGAAACGGCATTAGTTAGAAAAGTTTTTTCTCGTGCATTTGAATTTTATCGTGATGCTTGGGAAAATATTGGCGAAATTAATGCCAAATGGGAAGCTATTGAAACTAATCCTCAGTTTATTCAGATGGCCTCTCAAAATGACACGGTAATTATTATTGTGATGTCGACAACGATTGGTGACATTAAGGGGCGGATGACCTTATGCCTTCCGCATTATACCTTAGAAGCAATGCTTCCGAAATTGTCAACCCAACAATGGCTATATTCGATGGCGAAGACGGATGCGCCACAACAAGAAAAACTAAAACAAAATTTAGATAATGTTGATGTATCAATGGTCGCAGAATTAGGACGGGGAACCTTATCTGTTTCAGATTTATTAAATCTACAAGTCGGAGATGTCATAGGGATTGAAACAGGTAAAGTGCGAGTCAAAGTAGGTCAATTAATAAGATTTTTAGGTAATCCAGGGCTTCAAAAAGGTAGGTATGCGGTACAAATTGATGAAGTCAAAGATTCGGAAGGAGATGAACTATAGATGAGCCAGGGATCACTTTCCCAAGATGAAATTAATGCTCTATTTAATCAACTTACCTCAAAACCGGAATTATTAGTCAGCGATTTTTTAAGTGAAATAGAGCAGGATGTATTAGGCGAAATCGGAAATATATCATTAGGTAGTTCAACGACAGCTCTTTCCACATTATTAAACCAGCGTGTACAGATTACTACACCGACTTTGTCCGTAATTGAGCGTGAACAATTGGAGAACATGGTCGCGGAAAAGTCTGTAGCTGTACATGTTGATTATACAGTAGGGATTCGTGGTAAAAATCTGTTAATGATTAAAGAACAGGATGCCAAAGTCATCGCCAATTTGATGATGGGTGGAAATGGTCTAGAAATTGAACCGGAGTTTACCGAGCTTCATATAAGTGCTGTTCAAGAAGCGATGAATCAAATGATGGGTTCCGCGGCGACATCGATGTCGCAAATGCTAAAACAAAAGGTGGATATTTCACCTCCGGAGATTGATCTAATTGATATCCCTCCACATAAAATGGATAATTTGACCGATGATATCATCATTCGTGTGAACTTCCAATTGACGGTAGGGGATTTAATCGATTCCAATATGATGCAATTTATTCCTCTTTCTTTTGCAAAGGAAATGATTCATTTAATCTTATCACCGAACTCAGAGGAAATGGCGCCTACTTCAACAATGCAGGAGCCTGCAGTAACTGTTCAAACTGTTCCAAGTCAGCCTGTCGTTTCTCCGGCACCGGAATATCAACCTATTCCGCAGCAGGAGCATCAGAGTCAAGCCAACGCAAATGTACAAAGAGTGGAATTTTCGAATTTTACAGAAAGCCCTACACAGAGACCCGTTGGTGGCAATCTTGATATGCTTTATGATATTCCTTTGGAAATTACGGTAGAATTAGGGCGAACAAAACTTCCGATTCGGAAAATATTAGAGTTAGGACCAGGAGCGGTCATTCAACTGGATAAATTAGCCGGTGAACCTGTCGACATTTTAGCAAATCAAAAGCTAATCGCTAAAGGTGAAGTGGTTGTAATTGAAGAAAGTTTTGGTGTTCGGATTACAGATATCATGAGCCCGGCGGATCGCTTAACCAAAATGACAATCGATAAAAAATAGATGGAATTTACTTAAAGGGTAGGAGGATACAAGATAATGGCTAGGGTTTTAATCGTAGATGATGCGGCATTTATGCGTATGATGTTAAAAGATATTTTGACAAAGAATGGACTTCAAGTAGTAGGGGAAGCTGTAAATGGAACGGATGCTTTTGAAAAGTACAAGGAACTTCAACCCGACGTTGTAACAATGGATATTACCATGCCAGAAAAAGACGGGATTACAGCTGTTAAAGAAATTAGAGCGGCTTATCCACAAGCAAAAATCATTATGTGTTCTGCAATGGGGCAACAACCAATGGTATTAGACGCCATTCAAGCTGGCGCAAAAGACTTTGTTGTTAAGCCATTCCAAGCAGATAGAGTAATGGAATCTATCAAAAAGGTATTAGGCAGTTAGAATCTATTTATATTTATAAGATTCTAAACTGGAGGATACCTTATGACTTCAAATCTAGGTAATTGTATAAGATGCGGAAAATTATTTTTGAAATTTAGGGATATTTGTCCGGATTGTTTTCAAAAACAAGAGGATGATTATGAAAAAGTATCAGGTTATTTAAGAAAACATCGGACTGCAACCATTTCCCAAGTAAATGAAGATACCGGTGTGACGATCACGCAAATTCGTCAATTTATATTAGCAGGACGGATTAGTGTTACGGATTTACCTAATCTTTCCTATCCATGTGAGAGTTGCGGAAATTTAATCCGTGAAGGTAAAAGATGTCTCTCGTGCCATCAAACGATTAACCAATTATCGGCGCAAATGGAGAAAAGTAGCCAAGAACAAGCAAAAGAGAAAGAAAAACGAACTCATTCTAGTGTTTATAAAGCAATCGATAGAAGATAAAATAAAAAACCTTCAAATCTGAAGGTTTTTTATTTTCGTAAAATGATGATATTCACTCGACGATTGGCTGCTCTATTTTCGGCTGAATTATTAGGTTTAACCGGCTGATACTCTCCATAACCTGTATAACTCATGCGTTTAGGATCGATGTTTTTACTTTGAAAAAAATGAACCACTGATGCGGCACGTGCGCCTGACAATTCCCAGTTAGAGGGGAAGTTTGAAGTACTAATCGGTTGATTATCTGTATGACCTTCGATAATAATCGAATGGTCTACCGTTTTAAGGAGCCCAGAAATACGATCCAGTATTGGAATAAAGCCAGGTTTTAAATGATCGCTACCAGAATCAAAGCTAATGCTTTCTTTTAAAGTAATTTTGATTCCTTCCTTCATATCTGTCAGACTGATGGAGGCATTTAATTGGTTTTGGTCGATATATTTTTGCAGTTTTGCTAATAAATCCTGTAATTGTTTCTCGTCCTCTGTCATCGGAGGCTTTTCTTGCTTTTCATCCTTGTCAATAGGAGGCTCTTTTTCCTCAGGATCAGGCTTGTTCTCAAGAGGTATATCAGTCCCAGTTAGACCAGAGTTGTTTGGTAATGTCCCACTATTTGATTCGAAAATCGACACCGAATTAAAAGCTTTATAAAGAGATTGAAGCATTGCATTGGCCTTATTTTCATCTTCAGCACGCATGGAAAATAAAACGATAAATAAGGCTAGCAGCAATGTGAGTAGATCCGCATAGGGAATCAACCATGACTCATCAATGTGTTCATCTTCATGTTTCTTATGACGTCTTCTTTTAGCCACGGTAACCCTCCCCTATTTTTCAGATACTGCGTTCATACTCGCTAATTCCTCGGGTAATAAATAAACATTTAATTTATGTTCCAATTGTCTGCTATTCATTCCCTCTTGTAACGAAAGCAGTCCTTCCACCATTATCTGACGAATTTCGATTTCATTTCTGGATAAAAGCTTTAATTTATTGGCCATTGGATGCCATAGGACATAGCCGGAGAAAATCCCCAACAGAGTCGCGATGAAGGCGGCAGCAATGGAATGTCCTAGCCTCTCTATATCTGTAAGGTTACCTAAAGCAGCAATTAACCCAACAACTGCTCCTAGTACTCCTAAAGTAGGAGCATAGGTACCAGCCTGTGAGAATAGGAGTGCTCCTTTTCGATGGCGTTCTTCAATCGCATCGATTTTTTCAAGTAAAACGTCTCTAGCAAATTCGGAATCATTTGTATCAATAATGAGCTCCACACCTGCCCGTAAAAAGGGATCTTCAATCCCATCCAATTCGCTTTCTAAACCTAGTAAGCCCTCTTTTCTAATAATGGTAGCCCATCTTGTAAACATTTCGATGATTTCCTTTTTAGAAGCGAATTTTTGACCACCGCCAAAAATGATTTTGAATAGTTTTGGAAGTTTCTTAATCTCTTTCATTGGAAAGCTGACAAATATCGTAGCTGCCGTCCCACCGAAGATAATAAGGTAAGCAGCAGGGTTGTTAATGAGAGAGATTAAGCTTGCTCCTTTCAAAATCATCCCAATACCAATCGCTAATAAAGCAAGAATAATTCCTATGAGCGTAGATGGTTCTTTCATGATGTCCCTCCCCTTATATAAAGGTAATTATTTTGATGATTTTTATACTATTATATCTTATTTTACTCTGATAGATAAGACAACAGTTTGATTAATTTCATACATCTATCAAAATTTTAATCAAATAATAGCAAACAGATGTAAAAATCATCAAAATGATAGTCGGATAATCAAAATATATGATAAAATGGAGAAAATTTATAATTATTCTTATCCAAAAAATACATCCAAATTTTCTAGGGGGAATATAGAAAGATGCGATTAAAGGGGGCAATCAAATGGATTTAAGCAGTTATATCAATATGTTCATCGAAGAATCCAGAGAGCACTTGCAGACGATCAATGATGAATTATTAAAACTTGAAATAGAACCAGAGAATTTATCCATTATTAATGAAATTTTTCGTTCAGCCCATACGATTAAAGGCATGGCAGGAAGTATGGATTTCAATGATTTAGCCACTTTAACACATCAAATGGAAAATGTCCTTGATCTATTAAGACAATCCAAATTGAACGTTACCTCTGAAATAATGGATGTTATCTTTCAGTGTGTCGATATTATCGAAAAAATGGTTGATGATATTGAAGGCGGAGGTACCGGACATGGCGACGTGGTCGGAATCGTCCAAAAGCTCACGAAAATCCAAAACCCTGACCAAGCTTCCTCCACCGTGTTGGATGCATTAAATGAAGTGGCTGCTGCCGTCGAAATGCCCATTGAGGATTATCATTGGTCAGCCATTAACGAAGCAAAGAGTATGGGGAGTTCCCTTTTTCAGATTACGATCATTCTAGACGAAAATTGTGTCATGAAATTTGTTAGAGCCTATATGGTTCTACAAATAGTCGAAGAATTAGGGGAAATGATTGGAATCCAACCATCTATAGAACTAATAGAAGAAGAAAAAATCGACCAACAATTTTCAATGATGATGCTATCGAACTATGAAGCTTCTGAAATCCAAACGAAACTGCTTAATGTCAGTGAAGTGAAGGAAGTCCTAATTGTTGATAAAACAAACCTAGATCCATCTGAACGGAAAGCACGCGACAATAATGAAATCGTTGTCAATGAACCGGCTAAACAAGGAGTCGAGCAAAAAGATTCAAATCAAACGCAAAAAAGAACTCGAACCAAATCGATACGGGTTGATATTGATAAACTAGATATTTTGATGAATTTATTTAGCGAATTGGTCATTGATCGCGGACGACTGGAACAGATTGCGCGTCACTCGTCCTTAAGTGACTTGAAGGAAACCGTTGAGCATATGACGCGTGTCTCAACAGACTTACAAGGAATTATCTTAAATATGAGAATGGTCCCTGTTGATCAAGTATTTAACCGTTTCCCACGGATGATTCGGGATTTAGCTAAGGAACTGAATAAGAAGATTCAGTTAATTGTAGAAGGTGCAGAAACGGAATTAGATCGGACAGTTATTGATGAAATTGGTGATCCACTAGTTCATCTTTTACGAAATGCCCTTGATCATGGTTTAGAGACAACCGAGGAAAGACTAGCAAACGGCAAGAATGAGGAAGGTACACTTTTATTAAGAGCGTACCATAGTGGAAACCATGTTTTTATTGAAGTGAAAGATGATGGTAGAGGAATTAACCGTGAAAAGGTGTTAAACAAGGCCATTGAACGAAATGTCGTTTCCCTGATGGAAGCAGAAAGTCTGACAGACCAACAAGTCTATGCATTACTTTTTTCGTCTGGCTTTAGTACAGCGGACAAAATATCCGATATTTCTGGCCGAGGAGTAGGGCTTGATGTCGTTAAGTCAAAAATCGAATCATTGGGTGGGAACATAACGATTGATTCCACACTTGGTCAAGGCTCATCCTTTTTAATTCAACTTCCTATGACCTTATCGATTATGTATTGTATGCTTGTTAGGTTGGAAGAAGAGACATATGCTATACCATTTAGCTCGATTGTAGAAATAACTAAAATTTCATCAGAGCAGATTGTCGTTCTACAAAACCAAAAGGTGATTCAATTACGTGGACAAGTCATCCCATTGGTCTATTTAAAAGAAATATTTAATGTCCCTTCTAGTGAAGTAGAATCTGAGCAGCAACAGTTATTTATTGTCATCGTTCGAAAAGGTAATAAGACAGTTGGCCTGGTTGTCGATGCAATTCAGGGACAACAAGAGGTTGTCTTAAAGTCTCTTGGCACATATTTAGCTAACTTATATGCCATCTCAGGGGCCACGATCCTTGGAAATGGGGATGTAGCATTAATCATTGATTCTAATCAGCTTATTAGCTAGAAAGGATGAACTATCAATATGGAACAAGTAAAAATAGTCGTCTTTAACTTGGGTGATGAAGAGTTTGGTTTAGACATTGATCATGTGCACTCCATTGAACGAATCTCTCAGATCACTAGGGTTCCTAATGCCCAAGCATTTATTAAAGGTGTCATGAATCTACGTGGGCAAATTACCCCGGTTATTGATCTTAAAAACATGTTAACAAAAGGACAGGTAGAGATTACCGAAGAATCACGAATTATCATTGTCAAATATGAGGAAATGATCTTAGGGTTCATGGTGGACCAAACCAATGATGTACTGGATCTCACATCCGATGAAATCGTATCAGCTTCCGCAAGCGGACTTGACATAGACTATATAGAAGGAATTGCCCAAATGGATAGTCGATTAATCATGCTATTAAATTTAGAAGTATTAATGAAATCTACTAGCATGAAATTGGAAGAGTAAGAGAGGGAAACGTATGGAGAATCAGTTTCAGGATTTACAAGCGATTATATTTAAAGCCGGGAACGACGAATTTGCTGTAAATATTCTTCAAGTCGTATCCATCGAACGGATGCAGGCAATTACTCCGTATCCGAATCGTTCCCCCTATGTATTAGGGGTCACGACTGTACGAGATACCGTAACCCCTGTTGTGGATATGAGTTCGGCGTTAATTGGTGAACCAGTACAACCTACAGAGGATACCCGTTTAATTATCGTCCAAGCCTTCGACAGCTCTTTTGGATTGGTTGTTGATTCAGCAACAGATATCATCAATATCGAAGGTCATTCCATCCAACAACCTCAATTGTTGGAAACAAATCAAGTATCTTATTTAAAGGGAATTGCAAATATAGGGGAACGTTTATTGGTCCTTTTAGATATTGAAAAACTATTGGAAGACACGACTAATTTAGATGAGTTAAGAGAGATTATTCAAAGCATGGCATGAAATAAGGGGTGAAAGTCTTGAAAATACAGGATTCCTTAAGATTTAATGTTGGTGAAAATCGCCCAATCCCAATGGATAAGACTTCACCCAACCAAGGTTCTTTTCAAAATATGATCAAATCCTATTCCAAGGAACTGACACAAGAACATCTTCAACAATTACTGCAAAACTTGGATAAGCAAGGTCAGCAATTAAGTGAAAAACGAACGTTCCATGAGTTAAAAAAATACAGAGATTTAGTGAAAAGCTTCATGAGTGAAGTGACCAAGCACGGTGTTGGTTTATACCAAACAGAAATTTGGGATATGTACGAAGGTAATAAGTCATTAAAAACCGTGCAACTAATAGATCGCGAGTTAGTAGAGCTAGCCGATCATGTGTTAAATCAACAAAACTCTAGCCTTTCTGTATTGGAAAAAGTAGGAGAAATTAAAGGTATGCTAATCAATCTCTACACTTAGCAGCGAGAAATATCTTAATAAAGATTAAGGGGCACTTCATATGAATGTCTATAAGAAATCGATTCTAATTATTGTAGTGATCACCTTGATTGGTATTGGCGGATTCTTCATTTGGGATCATTTCCTCTCTGGGAAAAACGATAAAGGGGCAAAGGAAGAAACGATTGATGAACTTATTAAAAAATCAGTCGATACCGAAACCATCACAACAAACATAGCTGACGGCGGCTTTGTAAAAATAAAATTTAAACTTATCACGAACACAGCCAAAAATGCTGAAGAGCTACGAAAACTTCCATTTTTGACAGAGAGCACAATTATTAAATACTTCAATGGCTTAAAAAAGAAAGAAATTATTGGACCTGAGGGATTTTTTAAAATCGAAACTGAGGTTAAAGCTGAGCTCAACAAAAGTATTGGACACGATTTTGTTACAAAGGTTTACATAGTGGATAATGTCGTTCAATAAAGAAAGCTCAAAGATTTATTTTTAATTGAAAGGGGGAGGAACAGATGATTAGAGGATTACATACGGCTGCATCAGGGATGTTTTCACTTGAACGTAAACAAGAAGCTTTAGCGAATAACCTTGCAAATGCCCAAACCCCGGGATATAAGAAGGATGACGCCGTCTTGCGAGCATTCCCTAAGTTGGTCCTGCATCGGATGAATGATTTTAATGAAGCGGGGAAAGTGGTACTGAATGGAACCGTTCTAAACCCAGGTGCATTACCTCCAATTGGTGAGCTATATAACGGCGTTTATACCCAAGAATTAATTCCAAGCTTTACTCAAGGCTCATTCGTCGAAACATCCAATCCATTAGACATTGCGATTAATGACCAAGGACTTCCAAGACAAGAAATAGATGGGCGTCAGGTTAAGCAAACAGCCTTTTTTGCTGTACAGCTTGCTGACGGGGAAATTGGTTATACTCGAAACGGAAAATGGGATGTTGATGCCAACGGTAACTTGGTGACATCAGAAGGTTACGCTGTTCTGGGAGCTAATAACCAACCGATAGGGATTCCGATTGGGATTAGTAAAGACGATCTAACCATAACTGATAACGGACAGCTACTTGCTTTTGCTAATGATCCAGTAAGAATGAGAAATATTGGACAACTTGGCATCGCCATTTCAACTAATCCAATGGAGCTTAAACGTATAGGTGGCAATGTTTATCAAGCCGAAACGCCTTTACCGATTGTTCAAGGGGATACGGCCAATCAAGGAATATCTCTTCAACAAGGTTTCATTGAACAATCCAATGTTGACCCAGGACAAACGATGACCGAAATGATGGTAACGTTAAAAGGTTATGAGGCTAATCAAAAAGTGATTAGCGCTTACGACCGTTCCTTAGAACAATTATATTCAGTTGGAAAAATCAACGGGTAATTTATGATGGAAAGGAAAATTCATTGTGAATACATCACTATTCATTTCATCCGGCGCCTTACAGGCTTATCAGCAAAAAATTGATACATCTGCCAATAATATCGCTAATGTGAACACAACAGGCTATAAACGAAAGGACCAAAGCTTTTCAGAAGTTTTAGCTTCACAACTTAGCAATCAGGTACCTGTTAAAGGTGAAGGCGGAAGACTTACACCAGATGGTCTTCGAGCAGGTAATGGCGTTCGGACCGGTTTTACACAGATTAATCTTGAGCAAGGGCAACCGATCCAAACCGATAATCCGTTTGATTTAATGATCAAAGGAACTGGATTTTTCCAGCTTGGAATCCCTTCTGCTGATGGTGAAACAGCAGCTGGAATTCGGTACACACGCGATGGAAGCTTTCATTTGAGCCCAAACCCAGATAATCCAAGAAACTATTTCATGGTTCATGCAAGTGGTGGATATTTGCTAGATCAATCTAGAAATCCAATCCAGCTAGATAGCCAGTTTGAAGTGAACATTCAATCGAATGGTCAAATTCAATTAAGAAGTAAAAATGATGCTGGAACAACTTATCTATCCCGTCAGCAGGTGGGAATTGTCGATATTGAAAATCCGCAGCTATTAAAAAATATCGGCGATAATCAATTTGCCAATGAAGAAGCCGGGAATACTGTTCGGGTATTAGAATCGAATGAAATCCAGCTTTCTTCAGGATTTTTAGAGGGGTCGAACGTTGATTTAATGAAAGAAATGACTAATCTAATGTCGACCCAGCGTGGCTTTCAATTGAACGCTAGAGCCGTTTCCTATGCGGATCAAATGTTGGGAATTGCAAATAACATTTTAAAATAAATTTTGGAAGGAGACGATTTTGCGTCTCTTTTTCTCTAGTTTAAGTTGATTAAACTCTTCAGGTACTTTTCCGATAATAAATACAAAGTATGTTTTAAAGGGAGGGGAATTCCATGATAAACAGTACGAATACACTTAGAGTCAGCGGACTAGCCTCTGGAATGAATACAGACGAAATCGTCGACAGCCTCGTCAAAGCTCAAAGCGCCAGATTAAACAAAATGCAGCAAACAAAAATTTTAACAACATGGAAATCGGATGCCTACCGTGATGTAAACAAAAAAATTGATGAATTCCGTAAAGCGATGGAAGGCTTGCGTTTGCAATCGACTTTCAATAAGCAAGCGGTGACTTCAAGTCATGCAGGCGTTGAGGTATCATCAGCCGGAACGAGTACCCAAACAGGATTTACAATTTCAGAAGCGGTTGCTCCGAAAGCGGCTAAGCCAGCTATGGTCAGCTTTGACAGCAAAATAACGAGCGGATCTGCGAAACTGGGAGAAGAAATTAAATTTGTTCTAAATAATAGGGAAATTACTCTGAGCTCCGAAATGACCTATGACCAAGCTATTAGCAGAATCAATGACTTAAGCGTTGAGACCAATGTTAGGGCAGCCAATGTAGGTGGCTCATTAGTGTTGACATCGATGGCACCAGGTAAAGATTATAAGATTGATATTGAATTTTCGAGTGGAGAGGATAAATTTGGAGCTATTAATCGATCCAACGGCTCAGATGCTGAACCTGGTAAGGTAAAGATTAACGGAACAGAAATAGCTATAGCCTCCAATAAATTTGTATACAATGGTGTATCCTTTAACATCAAGGAAGATATTCCTGCCAATAGCAATGTCTCTATTAAGGTAAGTAGCGACACTCAAGGGATATTTGATAGTATAAAAACTTTTGTAGATAAGTACAATGAACTAATCTCTGATTACAATGGCAAACTAAACGAAAAGCGCTATCGTGACTATCCTCCTTTGCTAGAATCCCAGAAAAAGGATATGAAAGAAAATGATATTAAGCTATGGGAAGAAAAAGCGAAGAGTGGATTATTAACAAGAGATTCTACGATTCAAAGTTTTTTATATGAGATGCGTAATAGTCTCGTGACTAGTATAGAAAATAGTGAGATTTCGGCTGGATTTAAATCTTTAAAAGATATTGGTATAAGTTTTTCATCCGATTACAGCGAAAACGGAAAACTAATATTAGACGAGGCAAAGTTAAAAGGAATCTTGCAAACGAATCTTGAAGATGTAAAAAAACTGTTTACGATTAAAGGTACTGGAGAAAAAGACTCCTCTACGACAGCAACAGATAGAAACATGCATCAAAATAGTGGTTTTGGTTGGCGTATTTACGATCGTTTAAACGTAGCTATTAGTGAGCTCGGTAATTTAGCAGGTTCTCCAAACTCGTCAGTCGATACAAAAAGTAATATCGCCAAACAACTAAAAATGCTAGACTCCAATATTTATAGAGAACAAGAAAAAATAAATTCCTATGAAAAAAGATTATGGAGACAATTTACGGCAATGGAAAAATCATTGCAACAACTAAATAGCCAAGGATCTTGGCTTTCACAGCAACTAAATATGTAGATATAAAAATAGCCCAAAAGTCATTCAATAAGAATGGCTTTTTTTGGCTTATAAAAGTTTTTCTATAATTTAGCAAAATATACTAAACAAAATTTTTGAATAAACGATAAGTAATAGCAACAGGGCTTTTTGATAGAATTTTGATACTCACACTAAACAAAAGGTGTAGATGATCCGATAAAGATTTATGTAGAGATTTAAATAAATCTACATAATGAAAATTTATCAAAAAGGCTAAACGATTCAATTTAACTTCCGATAAATAGAATTAGTAGAGGGAAAAAGTTCCACGTGAGGGATGGTCGCGTTGCTTATTGTAGGCAGAGAGATTGGACAATCTGTCATCATCGGAGAATCGATTAAAGTTACTGTTTTCCAAATCAATTAGAAACTTCAAGTTGCCATTGACGCTCCAAACAATATTCGAATTTCTTATGAAAAACAACAAGCACAAAAAATTAGAAAAATTAAAAAGCGAGTTCAAATCATTTGCGATACGATAGTCATTGGTGAGGACATATAAGTTTCAATTCTTTAAACGGAATAAGGCTTGCTACTTTTCGCAATGGATGCTCCAAAGAAAATAAGTATTTATCGTGAAGAACTAGTCCAAAACTAGTGCAAGTAATTGCATATCTACATTCTAGATTTTAGTTTTTTTGATAGGTTAATAGGCCCATTGGGTTTATTATATAGTTTTAAAAAATCGGGGTTTTCCCCAGAAAAAATTATAAATTAGGAGGAAAAAATTATGCGTATTAATCACAACATCGCAGCACTTAACACACACCGTCAGTTGAATACTGCATCAACTGCACAGTCAAAATCAATGGAGAAGTTAGCTTCTGGCCTTCGTATTAATAAAGCAGGAGATGATGCTGCAGGCCTATCCATCTCCGAAAAAATGCGTGGACAAATTCGTGGCCTAGATATGGCTGCAAAGAATGCACAAGATGGTATTTCGATGATTCAAACAGCTGAAGGTGCCTTAAATGAAACTCATGATATTCTTCAACGTATGCGTGAATTGGCGTTACAGGCTTCCAATGATACTAATACAACCGATGATCGTGATGAAATTCAAAAAGAAATGAATCAACTTACATCTGAGATTTCTCGTATTGGTAATAATACTGAATTCAATACGAAGAAGTTATTGAATGGGGATGTTTCAAGTACTGGATCCAATGCTAAACAACAAAAGTATACAATTTCTGCAGCTGATATTCAAACTGTATTTGGTAGTGAATCAACAGCGTCCTACAAGTTGAAAATTGGGGGCGAAGAGTACACAATTACAGGTAAAGATGATGTCGCTCCAGGAACAACTCCTACTGCGACATTAGTTTCTAAAACAATCACTATTGGAACTGATTCTTCTGCTGGAACAGTTGATGATATCGTCGCTGGATTAACCCTTCTTGCATCTCAAGACTCGAACCTTGCTATTAATAATTTTAAAATTTCTAAAGGTGGTAGTGGAGAGCTTGTAATCGAAGCAAAAGCTGACGGACAGTTTGCTGGTGCAGCTGGAAAAGATTCTGTAATTGTAACTGCTGGAGATGCTTCTTACTTAAGTAGTGCTACATCTGGGGCAGATGGTACAACTGGAAAAGCTAAAATGCAAATTGGGGCAAATAAAGACCAATTCTTTGATGTTGAGATTTTAGATATGCGTTCTTTAGCATTAAAAGTATCTGGAAGTTCATCTGGTGGTACTCACGGAGTAGAGAGTGATGCAAAGTTTACTACAACTGCAACTACTGATAATAGTGGAAATGCTGAATATGCATTAGATGTGAAAAGTGCAACAACTGCTTCTGCTGCTGTAAAAGTTATAGATAACGCGATTAAATCAGTTTCACAAGAAAGATCTAAATTAGGTGCGTACCAAAACCGTTTAGATCACACTATCAACAACTTAAATACATCTTCTGAAAACCTAACCGCTGCGGAATCTAGAATCCGTGACGTAGATTATGCTTTAGCTGCTTAGACAGCAACAAGCACAGTCGTCCTAGCTGGTAACGGCTAGAGATTATTATCGGGTGAATTGCTGGAAAACCCTTAGAGCTTTTCTTACCACAACGAAGTTGGAGACGACAAGCGTGATGGTTTGAAAAAAGAAAAGATTGGGCAATCAGCAGCCAAGCTCCTGTCTCGAAAGAATGGAGAAGGTTCAACGACTAGGATAAACCATCTAAGGCTTTTCGGCTATGATGATGAAATCCATAGGTGAAACAATGTATCATCAGCATTGCGAATCCGAAGTGCCCGACCCCTACTAGAATGCTAGAGGGTGAAGATATAGTCTAGTCATTTATGAAAATAAATGTTCGCACGATGGCGAAAGAAATGATGACTCAAACTAAGAATTCTATTCTTTCTCAAGCAGCACAAGCAATGTTGGCTCAATCGAATCAGATGCCTCAAGGTGTATTACAACTTTTGAGATAATTGGTTAGAAGGGCGTCTAGCTTGGTAACGAGCTAGAGTATTACTGGGTGAATTGCTGGAACTTCCTAAAGCTTCATCAACCACAACGTAACTGGAAACGGTTAGCGTGAAGGTATGAAAATGGTGAAGATGAAACAATGGATAATCAGCAGCCAAGCTCCTGTGAGGAAACTCTGGAGAAGGTTCAACGACTAGAGAACACGGTCTAAGGCAAATGCTATGACTATGAATCTCGTAGGGCAGTATAAACTGTTCGAAGTGCCCAGCTCCATTGAAATACATGGATGAAGATATAGTCTATTCTGTGACCGAAAGGCATAGCGGCAAAGCAAGCCAACCAACAACCACAAGGGGTTCTACAACTTCTTCGTTAATAATACTATCTTTAAAAAGAACTCTAGTTTTACTAGGGTTCTTTTTCTATGTACATAATTACTAAACTTTTCTTAGTAGAATCCGATAATGCTATTAATGAACATTTAGGAGGAGTAGGGGAAAATGTTAGATAAGGTGTTGAATAATTCTAGTAGTCAATTAACGCAACCAAAAGTTGATAGTATTCCTAAGATGAAGGAAATATCCCCCGAGAACCGTGAACAATCACAGCCAGAACCACAAAAAGAGTTTCTTTCAAAGGATAAAACAGAGAAGCTTGTGAACAGTATGAATGATTTTCTGAAATCCTCCAACACCCATTTGAAGTTTGAATTTCATGATGAATTGAAAGAATACTATGTCGCAATTGTTGACGATACGACAAATGAAGTGGTGAAGGAGATTCCTCCAAAGAAACTATTAGATATGTACGCAGCGATGACCGACTATTTAGGTTTATTAGTAGATAAAAAGATTTAATGATTGGCGGTGAAACTCGTGCAGCTCCCACAAATTCGTTTACAACAAACCTATGCGCAGATTGGCCTTCGAATTAGTCAGCCTATTCAAGAAATACAGCAAAAGCCTGCCGATCTATCCATTACCCAGGAATCTGCAAAGTTGTCAATCGAGCGAAGGCCCTCCAAACTAATCATCGATGATGAACAAGCCTGGAATGAACTTGGGTTTAAAAATAATGGCACATTTTTAGCTGATGAGGTTCTATATGCTCGACAGAAATTTTTGGAGAATGTTGCGGCTATAGCTGAGGACGGAAACCAACTAGCCCAGATTGAGAATAATACAAATGCTTTAGCTAATATTGCTGCGGAAAATGCTTACCAACCCCAACTAGATTATAATCTTGGATTTCTCCCAAGTCCTGGTTCAGTAAAAATCCAATTCACACCAACGGAAATTCATCTTGATTGGAAAAGAGGCGGAGTCGATATTCAAGTCACTCCCCACCGTGCCGAACATCAATATACTCCAGGTAAAACAGAGGTTTACTTAAAGCAAAAGCAGCAGCTTCAAATTGATTTTGTTGGTACAAATATTAATAAGCAATCTTAAATAAAAATGCAATCTTCCTGGGATTATTATATAGAAATAACACCTTTTGAACATTTCTACCTAAACAATCTAGAGAAACTACCGATAATTAATAGTATTAGTAAAAATATAGAGGCAAAATCATCATTAGGTAGAAGAGAATTTTAAAATTAAGGAGGATTGGCATGAAACTACCTTTTAATACAAAGATCCCTTTTAAAACCAAGATACCTTTTAATAATAAGCTAAATTTAAATACGAAAATAAATAGGAAAAGTGTGAAAACGAAGCTCATTGCTAGTATGACTGCAATCGCGTTAATTCCAACCATTTCTATTGCCATTATTTCTAACAGCATCACACATAATGTAATGGAAAAAGAATTGGCTTCCTCCACCTTTGAAGTAACCAAACAGGTAAGTCAGAGTTTAGATTACCGGCTAGATGGTGTCGCGAATCAAATCAATATGTTAGCCCAGAATGTTTATTTTAAAAACTTTAATTCAATGCAATATGCAGCTGAAAATGGTTATTACTTATTATCCGGAACACAAATTACATCATCAGACTATTCATCTGTTTATTTTGGAACACCGAAAAGGGAGTTGATCATTTCACCAAAACAAAAACTACCTGAAGACTATGATCCAACCCATCAGCCTTGGTATATCGGGGCCGTACAGCGAAAGGGAGAAATTTTCTATAGTGATCCCTATAAGGATACAAGTACTGGAGAAATGGTTATATCGCTGGCTAGAGCTATAAGCGATTCTAAAGGAAGTCTTGTCGGTGTGGTAGGCGTTAATTTAAACCTTGTGAATTTTTCCCATTCTCTAAGTGAAATTAACATTGGTAAAGACGGATATATGACGGTTGTTGGCAGAAATGATAAATATATCACCCATCCGGTAGATGAACAAATCGGAACAACCAATGTGACAAAAATAAGCTTATGGAATGATATAAAGAAGGATAAAGAAGGCTACGGTTATTTTACCTTAAAGGGTCATGAGAAGCTTGCAACCTATGTAACGAATGAACGTACGGGGTGGAAGTTTATTGCTGAATTAGACAGGCACGAAATTACCAGCAGTGCAGATAGCATTAGGACGATTGGTTGGCTTTTAACACTTGTATTCGGAGTATTTTCAGCTGTATTTGCTTATATCATTGGTAGAAGAATTTCTAACAATGTCCTTGCAGTAAAATCAGCATTAGATACAACCGCAAAAGGTGATTTCACCGCGAGAGTTTTCGTTAAAACAAATGACGAATTTAATGCTTTGGCACAAAGTTTTAACCAAACGATGGAGCAATTGTCCTCTTCCCTTCAAAAAGTGGAAGAAACCTCTAAGACTGTAATGGAAACATCCGCTCATTTGTCGATTATGACGGAAGAGACGAATGCTTCTGTATCTGAGGTTGCATCTGCTATTGAGCAAATTTCTCAAGGGGCCACCTTACAATCTAGAAATATTCATGTGAGTTTTGATTCGATGAGAGACTTGTCCCAAAAACTTGATGTCATTTCTCAAGCCACTGAAGATATAAACGATGTGTCCCAACGCTCGATGGGGTTAAGTAATAAAGGTTTGGAGAAGGTACTTCTTTTAGCGGATAAGGCAAATGTAACGAAGACTTCTACAGATGAAGTTGCTACAATTGTTAAAGAAGTCGAAGTTAAAATGGGAGAAATCAATTCCATTATCAGTGCTATTACCAAAATTACTGATCAAACGAATCTTCTTTCCCTTAACGCATCGATTGAATCGGCTCGTGCAGGTGAGCACGGCAGAGGTTTTGCTGTCGTTGCCAATGAAGTGAGAAAGCTATCTGAACAATCAAGGGCTTCCGCAGTTGAGATTAAGAGAATTGTTGATAGTATTCAAGAGGTTGTGAAAGAAGCGGTTAAAGCGATGGAACGCACAAACCACGCAGTTGCTGAACAAGATGTAGCGGTGACCGAAACAAAAGCAATCTTTAATGACACCTTAGCGATTGTCCACGAGTTAGCGAAGAAAGTGGAAGAAGTTCAAGGTTCTGTACAAGAAAGTCAAACGAATAAAGAAACGGTAACGCTGGAAATGGATAGCATTACCGCGGTTTCTGAAGAAACGGCGGCAGCGACCGAGGAAGTTTCCGCAACAACAGAGGAAATCTCAGTAACGATGTCTTCCTTTACCCAACGTGCAGCAGGCTTAAAAGAGCTTTCCGAACAGCTGGATAATGAAATTAAGAAGTTTAAATTACAATAATGATGATGGAGGAGTCTTCTTAATGAAGCTCCTCCTTTTTATGGATGACATTTAAATGGTTTCATTTTATGATAGGCTTATGGTGAAAGGAGCGGATGGGAGTGCAGGTAAAGGTATTCGCAAACCTTCGCGTTATTTGTGGAGGCGTAAGTGTGGATGTAGTGCCAGATGGAAATCGAGTGGTCGATGTCCTAGATAAGATGATTGAGATGTTTCCAGATTTGAAGGACGAGATTTATACTGAAGAAAAGAAACTTAAGCCCTTTGTGCATCTTTATGTGAATGGCCGCAATATTGTTCATGCCCAGGACCTTGAGACGGTGGTTAGCGAAAGCGACCAGCTCGCTTTATTCCCACCAGTAGCCGGTGGATAAGATGGCGAGTTGTGAGTTGGAATTTCGCGGAATTGCGCTAGCCCACTTGGGAATGTACTTTGTGGAATTGGGAGGGTGTTTAGTGACCGAGACCTTTCCATTTGTCTATGAAGGAGAAGGGTGGAGGGGAGAGCTGCTTTCCGAAACTGAACTCTCCTTTACCGCCGTGTTCAAGGTTAATTCAGTGGCTATTCGTTTTACCGCTGATTCGGATGCCTTGCTAGCTGATTTAATTAAAAATTACCGTTATAAGACATTTCGTATTGGAGGATAAGGCTACTCGGTCTTATCCTTTTATGGTTTCCTGCGGGATAAATGGTGTTGAATAATAGACTCGTCCTTTATTAATCCCGGTGTGTGTAAGATTCATCTCCGCTAGTAATCTTGAAGCCAGTTGCCTTGATTGGATTAAAGTAAACTCACGAAATTGTTGATTTGTTATAGTTGGACCAAAAATGAGAAAGTAATCTTGTACGGCTTTAATGTGCGCGTTCTTGGATTTGTGGTGACAAATGAGACACTCCCAAGTTCCGTATGTATGAATCATTGGAATCGTTAGACAAAGAGGACATTGGACACCTGGTTTGACTTCAGTTATAGAAATTTCATATTTTGATAGGATGTCGATATCAAGAGGAGTATGATATTTTAAAAGTAGTTTTCTCAGGCGTTTGCGTTCTTTTAGCGGGATTGCTTCCTTTTTAAATGATCTTTCAAACACTTGTATTTTTTCAATTAAGTCATAACCATATCCGAGGTTCCAATAGTTATCTGGGGTGCCAAAAGGTGATTCAATCTTAGTTGCAGGATTGGCCATCGTGATGAGGAAATCAATAGGGATTGGGGAGAACTTGTATGTTTGTAGCCAATCAACAAATTGTAGTTTTTGTAGCTTGACTTGTGAAAATGGATTTGTGATCGGTTTCTCATTTTGGGTGAATTGATTATTTTTTTTATCATATATAATGGTGCCGGTTAGGTTTTTTATTTCGTCGGTAATAATAAAGTTGTTTGAAGTGACTAAAGCATCAATTTGATAGTAGGTTTTTCCATTAAACAGCCTAATGCCTTGGTAAATATCAAACTTATCTTGATCTAATAGGGACAAATAGTAATCTACCTTTTTTTCACCCTGAAAACCTGCTTTAAAGCTGGCATAATCTCTGTTCATGATATCCAGTTTTGGGTGGTTTGGGTTAATTCTTGGTTTAAGAGCTTCGATTTTTGCGAGAATTCTTGGTTCTTCACGTTCAAGTACAATCATACGTATGCTCCTTTGCTTGTTTTATTTTTTGAGAAATTTGCATCATTTTTTGAGAGTTTTTTTCAATTTTTAAAGAGATTTGCTTGGTTTTTAGCTTAAAATGTGTGGGTTTTAAATGAAAATCATCAATTATGATAGAAATTGGTCGTTTAAGACATGTTTATATGCCCAACTTTTAGGGGATATGCCCAAGTTTCAGCAGATATGCCCAACTTCAAAATTATATGCCCAACTTTTGAACACTTATTTCCAACTTTTCAGATATATGCCCAACTTTTGAGCACTTATTTCCAACTTTTCAGATATATGCCCAACTTTCAAAACATATGCCCAACTTTTCAGGTATATGCCCAACTTTCAAAGCATATGCCCAACTTTCAGCACATACCCAAACCCCAGCTAATCGGCCAAAAAAGAACACCTCACTCTCATAAGAAAATCCAAATAAAGGGAAACCTCTAAAGCACAAGGGGGGATTAACACGAAAATCGCAGAGGGTAACAACATTTTTAGAGGAAGAAAAATACACTTTTATCATACTCCTACACGAATCAAAGCGCAAACTCCAACCACAAAACTCCAACCACAAAACTCCAACATAAAAAAGCCCCCTCCACAACCGAAGGGGACCTACCATTACATCATTAAACCTCAGTTTCTTCAACTGCGCCATCAGCTAAAATTCCCAACTCCACCAGCTTTTCAACTGGCACGACGCCATCCTTCCAACCACGGACATTATAGTACTCTTCTAGCATAATATCCATGCGACTTACGGAACCGGCACTATTACCCGTAGCAGGTTCTTCGGTAAAACGCTTCGGTAAGAAATCGTCTTCACGCTTATTAAATCCAGCCAAATTATTATAGTAACGCTCTAAATTGTAAATACGCTCACCAGCAAGCATGACATCTTCAGCCGTCATTGGGATACCCGTCATTGCACTGTATTGCTCCGCATAGTGCTCGGCATTTTCAGAAAATGAGCTGAACTTACAAATATTCATAGAATCCGAGAAGGATAATAGATCTTGGAATACTTTTAATAACTCACCCTTGCCTTCTGGTTCCAAACGATCGGTCGGTTCAGGAATACCAGCAATTTCACTAGCGACGGTATAACCCCGTAAGTGACAGGCACCGCGGTTACTTGTTGCATAGCCAAGGCCGATCCCTTGAATACCGCGTGGGTCATAAGCCGGAATCGATTGGCCTTTTACAGACATGGAAAGTTCAGGTGCGCCCCACATTGCTGTTGCACGGGCTGGACCTTCAGCTAGAACGCCGCCAAAGCCTTCACGGTAGGCGATCTTACGAGTCCAGTCAATCATCGAGTCGGCATCGCCCCAATCAAGCTTTTCCGAAATAATACCCTTTTCATAAGCTTCCATTGTGGAAGAGAACATGTTACCTAGCTCGATGGTGTCCATACCATACTCGTTGCAGCGGTCAATCAAATAGGCGATTGCTTCCGAATTGCTTAAGCCGCTGTTCGCTCCAAGTGCCCAGGCAGACTCAAATTCAAAGCTCTCCACCCGTGTTTTATACTTGCCTTCCTTTACCTCGACTTCAATTTTACAAGCAACGGGGCAGGCATGGCAGGTGTTGTTGGCCACTAGCAAGTGCTCGTTTACCCATTCACCGCTGTGCTTTTCGGCTTCATCCCAGTTGGTAAACTGCGAATTCTTGGTCGGAAGGGCACCCACTTCGTTGATTAAGTTCGTTAAAACATTTGTTCCGTAAACGGATAATCCACCTTTATTAGGTGCTGTTAAGCCACCTTCCAAAATCGCTTTAACTGCTTTTTTGTTGGCTTCTTTATATTCATTTTCATGTTTCGCTACAGGCAAATTGCCTTTTTGCGCTGCTTTAATAACGATGGCCTTTAATTTTTTGTAACCAGCCACGGCAGCCGTCCCACCACGACCAGCTGAGCGATCATGCTCGTTAATAAAGCTTGAATAACGAACTTGGTTTTCACCTGCTTGCCCTATCGCCATGACACTTAGGTCTTCCGCACCATACTTATCCTTCAACGCTTGAACTGTTCCGCGCGTTCCTAATCCCCAAAGCGCTGAGGCATCGCGAATCTCAGCTTGCCCGTTTTCAATGTAAAGATAAACGGGCTTGTCGCTTTTTCCTTTGAAAATAATGTTGTCCACCCCAGCCCATTTTAGGCGAGCAGCAGTCCAGCCACCCATATGGGAGTCGGTAACCGTTCCAGTCAAAGGAGACTTGGTTACCACACATAAGCGACCACTCATCGAGGAGCGTGAACCCGTTAACGGACCAGTCATGATACATAAAATATTGTCCTCAGATAACGGCTCAACTTCTGGACCATTGTCTAAAACGTACTTAACCCCTAATCCGCGGCCACCAATGTACTTCCTGGCATCGTCCTCATTAATTTGTCGATAATCGACGGTACCGTTTGTTAAATCAACGACGACCTCTTTGTTTTTAAATCCTCCTAGATTCATGAGAATAGGGCACCTCTTTCATGATTTATTAAAATTATACTCTTATAAAATATTAGCTACTACACTATTAAATTCCTTCAATATTTCTAATATTTATTAAATTTCAAAATATCAATGCAGATAAAATAGAAAACGTTATAATAGGAGAAAGGATTCATCCTTCAAAATGAGGTGAACGACATGATGGAAGGTCTACAACGTTATTCTCGGCAAATACTTTTTCAGCCAATTGGGAAAGTTGGGCAACAGAAATTAATGCAAAGTAGAGTGGTGATCGTGGGGATGGGGGCGTTAGGGACGGTGATTGCCAACCATCTTGTGCGAGCTGGTATCGGTACCATTCGATTTATTGACCGTGATTTTGTCGAATTATCCAATTTACAGCGGCAATCTCTCTTTACGGAGGAGGACGCGCTCCAACAGCTTCCAAAGGTTATCGCAGCAGAAAACATCTTGCGAAAAATGAATTCCACTGTGATATTGGATCCCATTTTAGCCGATCTTAATATGAATAATGCCGAAGAGTTACTTCAGAGCTATGATGTCATCATAGATGGCACCGATAATTTTCTAACACGGTATTTAATCAATGATGTGGCTATTAAACATGATATCCCATGGGTAATGGGCGGGGCAGTTAGCTCAAGAGGCATGTTTGCGACGATTATACCGGGTAAAACGCCATGCTACCGCTGTCTATTTCCAGATATTCCGGCAGGTTATGGAGAAAATTGTGATACGGTTGGGGTACTGTCAGCCATTACCGATATTATTGGTTCATTCGAGGCGGTTGAAGCGATAAAGCTACTTGTTGGGGCTCCTACCAATCCGAATCTGGAACAGCTTGATATTTGGGATCATTCCTCTTTGCAAATGGATGTCAGCCAAGGCAGGAATTCAAACTGCCCAGCATGCGGTCATCATCAATTCGATTTCCTCGAAAGTGCAATGAGTCACCAAGCGACCTATACCACACTATGTGGACGTGATACGGTGCAAATGGTTCCAAGAAATCTTCAACCTTTTGATTTTACTAAAATAGCAGAAGGACTGGCGGGGATTGGACAGGTAAAACAAAACGCCTATTTGCTCCGTTTCCAGCCAAATGAAGAGATTACGATGGTTTTATTTAAAGATGGACGTGTCCTTATCCATGGAACGGATGATGTCATAAAGGCTAAAAGCTTTTATGCAAAATATATCGGGACCTAAAATCCAAATAAAAATGCGCCACCTCTGATAAGAGTGGCGCACTTTTATTTATATGATCCGCTTTCTTTTTACAGAAGGTTTCGGACTAGTCGTGTATTTATCATCAATTTTTCGCTCAATCCGCTCGAGCTCAATAGGGTCTCTTTCAATTTCCTGTTTTGCTTTATTAACAAGCTCCGAAAAGCTTTTACTTAATCGTCTGTTCATGCTAATCTCTCCCTTTGATTCTATTATAACCCTAGTGAATATGTTAATTTCATCAGAACTTTTACAATTCAATGAACTTTTCACTCTTTAAAATAGTCTTAATATTTCTTACCTTAATAATAAACGAATAACGGGTCAGTTTTGTTACTAATTTATTAAAATTTTATGAATATTTACCTAGATTTTAAATAATGAATCCAAAGGCTGGGATTTTTCCTGTTTAATTTTTCCTATATAGGAAAGATTAAATTAAGACTACAATTTGATATCTGGTGAGGCAAAAAATGATTACCTTAGCTTATTTCTTAGTGTTTTCGATGTTATCTTTAGTGATAGCCGTTATTGATATGTATTTTTTGAATCAGCCGGTTGAAGTTTTTTTCCAAGCCGTGATAACATCTCAATTTATCACGAGGAAATGGTGGGTTTTTTCAGGTGCGACTTTTGGATTAATCTATTCTCTTGTGTCCGATTACAAACGTTATAAAGGAAAAAGAAACTCTAGAGAAGAAGTTAGTGAAAATCATCAGTGATTTTTTCAAGGGGGATTTTAAAAAAACTCACTAGGTGAAAGATGAATGGATGATTGATATATGAAAGAAAAAATATCATTATGGCAGCTCTTTATTTTAATCATACTATCCACACTCGGGAGCAGTATCGTGGTGAATATCGGAGTAAAGGCTGATAATAACGCTTGGATTGCCATTCTAATCGCATGTCTTTCAGGGTTATTTCTTGTTTATCTCTATTTGCAATTACTTTATTGGTTTCCGAAAAAGAATCTATTTGAAATACTTGATATTTGCTTAGGTAAGTGGGTTGGACGATTGATTGGTTTTTTGTACATTACCTATTTTTTTCTACTGGCTGCCTATGTTGTAAGAGATTTTGGTGAATTAATGGTATCGACGATTTATTTATTGACACCGATTGAATTTATTCATCTAACATTGATTCTATTGGTGTTATACATCGTCATGCTTGGCATCGAAGTACTTGGAAGATCAGCTGAAATCTTTTTTCCGTATGCATTTGTCTTTTTACTATTTGTTGGTCTTGGGATTGTTTTCTCTGGAGAGTTGAAGCTTGAGAACTTGGAACCCATCCTCCAGGATGGTGCAATGCAAGTACTAAATCCAGCACTTAGAGAAGTTATCCATTTTCCATTTGGGGAATTCATCGTATTTATGGTGATTATTCCCTATACCACTTTATTTAAAAAAGCAGCTAAAACGAGTGTCCTAGCTTATTTGGTTAGTGGACTGTTGCTAACCTACTCGTCTATCCTACAAATTTCAACTTTAGGGGTGTTAAAGAATCGGGTTAATTTTCCACTTTTATCAGCAGCGAGAAATATTTCTCTCTTGAATTTTATTGAACGTGTCGATTTACTGATCGTATTTATTATGATGTTAGGTATTATTGTTAAGGTTTCTATCCTTTTTTATGGCGGCTTAAAAGGTCTTGAAAACATATTTCATTTACCCTATCGTTCTTTTGGGTTTCCGATGGCGATGATTATTGCGTTATTTTCGATATGGATTGCAGAGGATTTTCCTACTTACACTCTTAAGGGGATTGTTTTTCTCTCTCATTATATACAAACGATTTTCCATATAGTGATTCCAACCCTGCTTGTTGCTATCGCGTTTTTTAAAAGGAGAAAAGGAGAGGTGAATCAACTTGAGTCTCTTTAAAAAAATTTTTCCAGATTTATATTCGAGAAGGCAAGCGGAACCGAAAGAGCTTGTCGACATGGAACAGCGCTATTTAGGCAGAAATTTAATGGAGAATAAAAATTCGCTCCAAGAAATTTTTGGGAACAGTTTTGATTTTACCGTTTCGGAAATAAAATTTTCGAACAAAAAGGGCTACATGATTTATTTACAAAGCATGGTTAATCCAAACGAGATAAATGACAGGATTGTTCAGAAAATCAATGAATTGAATCAGGCCAATAAAATCATTATTACAGATGCTGACTTAGTATCAGTAAAGGATGACTTCTTTTCAGGCTTATTAATGCGCATATCGAATGAATACCGGAGACTTATTAGTGATTTATTAAATGGCAATGTTTTGATTCTGATAGACCGACACCAACAAGCACTATCCATTTCAATAGAGGGAGTTGAAACTCGCTCCATCCAAGAACCGAGTACCCAAACTATTATTCGCGGTCCAAAGGATGCTTTTACCGAATCATTATCGACCAATATGAGTTTGCTCCGTCGAAGAATTAAAAATCCGAAACTGCAATTTGAGAACTATGTGCTTGGTACAGATACAAGGACAATGGTCGTACTGGCCTATTTAGGTGGAGTGGTTAATAAAGGAATTGTTGAGGAGGCTAGGAAACGAATAAACGCCATTGAAGTAAATGCAGTGCTTGATTCAGGAAATATAGAAGAGGTTATTACGGATCATTCGTATACCCCTTTTCCGTTAACCTTTAACACGGAGCGGCCTGATGTCATCGCAGCAGGAATTTTGGAAGGAAAGATTGGGATTATTGTGGACGGAAGTCCGTTTGTTTTATTAATTCCTGCAGTGTTAACTGATTTTTTTCAAAGCTCAGAAGATTATTATCAGCCTTATTTTATGTCATCGTTTATCCGTATAATACGGTACATATCCTTTATGATCTCGTTAATTCTCCCTGCGATTTATGTCTCGATTGTTACTTACCATCACGAATTGATACCGACAGAGCTTTTGATAAGCATCCAAGCACAGCGAGAAGGAGTTCCTTTTCCGGCAGTGATTGAGATATTAATAATGGAAATTACGTTTGAAATTTTAAGAGAAGCTGGGGTACGGATGCCCCGTGCCGTTGGTCAAACCGTTTCCATTGTGGGTGCATTAGTCATTGGACAAGCGGCTGTGGAAGCAGGGCTTGTATCGAATGTGCTAGTCATTGTCGTCGCTTTTACGGCAATCGCCTCGTTTGTATCGCCCATTTATAATTTTTCGATTTCAACGCGACTGTTACGATTTGTATTAGTATTTGCTGCAGCGCTTTGTGGTTTATATGGGATCTTACTTTTTCTCATCTTCATGGTTGCTCATTTAGTAAGCCTCCGCTCCTTTGGTGTTCCTTATCTATCACCCGTTGCACCGTTCATTGTTGAAGACCAGAAGGATGTTTTTGTCCGTTTTCCGGCTTGGTCTAATAAAATCCGGCCAACTTATTTAAAACCTGAAAAACTCGTTAGAAATGAGAAGACCCATCAACCGGTACCTCCTGAAAAGGGGGAGAAATCATGAGGTTATTATTCATCCCCTTTGTTCTCTTGCTTTTTGTGCTAACTGGCTGCTGGGACAAGCTCGAATTAAATGATGTATCCATTATTACAGGGATTGCTATCGAAAAAGGAAAGGATTTTCCGTACAAATTAACGGTTAGCTCGATTAATTCATCAGAATTTTCGAAGACAGGTGCACAAGGCAATACCCCCAGCACCACTTTTAGTCTGGAAGGAAATTCTGTATCGGAGTTGGCGTATAAAATGAATGTCGGACTAACGAGAAAACAGATTTATTCGCATACAAGAATAATGGTGATTGATGAAGAGATTGCCCGAGAAGGGATGGTAGAGTTCTTGGATTTTATTGAACGAAGCGGAGAATTCCGAAATGATTTTAATTTGTTAATTGCGAAGGGCGTAAAGGCTTCGGAAATCTTAAAGATTGCCTATCCATTACAAAAGGATCCATCGATGAAGATTCATAATCAAATTCGATCCCTTTTACAAAATTGGGGTGGTGACCCTCATGTTCGTCTAACCGATTTTATCACGTCATTAGTAAAAGAAGGGAAACAGCCAGTAGCTGCTGTGGTTACGATTATAGGTGAGCCGAAAAAAGGAGAAACGGTTGATAATAATAAAAAACTGAGCTTGGATACAATCGTCACGATGGATGGAGCGGCTGTATTTAATTTGGATAAATTAGTGGGTTGGATGTCACTTGAGGATACACGTGCTTATTTATGGACCCAGGATTTAAAAACCACAAATTTAAGTGTTCCTTGTGGAGGGGAGGATCAAAAAAAGAAATTTAATGACATTCGAATTATCTCGACATCAGCGAAAAAGGAAACAAAAATTAGGCATGGAAAGGCAAAATTAAAAGTGAAAATTATTGCAGAGGCTGAAATTGTTGGGACACAATGTTCCGACTCTTTAACGGATCCAAATACGTTTGATCAATATGAAAAACAAGCAGAAAAATATGTTGAACAGGAAATTACTAGAACCATTAAAAAGGTACAAGATGAATACCAGGTTGATATTTTTGGGTTTGGCGAAGTCTTGAATCGTTCTAATCATAAGAAGTTTCAAAAACTCAAACCAAAGTGGGATCGGATTTTTTCCGAAGGAGATCCAAAAGTCGAAGCGACGATTTTTATCAGACGATCAGGAGTTCGAAATGATAGTTTCCTTAAGGATTTAGATAAATTGAAGAAAGAAACGGAGGGTGCCCCAGATTAAAAAGACATAACAGAAGTTATGTCTTTTTTTAATGAATGTCCTTTTTCTTAAATCGTCCACCTCGAACCTCGGAAATATTCGCAACGGCTAAGAAGGCGGATGGGTCTAATTCCTCAACAATGTCCTTTAATTTCGCTTCTTCCAAACGAGTGATCACACAAAAAACGACCTTTTTGTCATCTCCAGTGTAAGCACCTTCACCGTTCAGGTAAGTGACGCCACGCCCAAGTCGGGCTATAATGGCCTCGCCAATATCCTTATATTTTTCGCTGATAATCCAAGCGGATTTAGATTCGTCAAGTCCGGCAATGACAATGTCAATGGTTTTGAAAGCAATATAGTAGGCTAGTAAGGAGTACATGGCCCTATCCCACCCGAACACGAAACCGGCAACGCCAAATATAAAAATATTGAAAAACATGATGATTTCGCCAACTGAGAAAGGTGACTTTTTATTAATTAGAATGGCCATAATTTCCGTCCCATCTAATGATCCACCGTAGCGGATGACAATCCCGACTCCTATGCCAAGGACAATCCCACCAAAAACAGTGGCAAGTAATAAATCATCGGTGATTCCAGGAACATGATGTAATAGAGAAGTGGTGACGGATAAGACAGCAATTCCAAGAAGAGTTGATAAAGCAAACGTTTTTCCTATTTGCTTATACCCAATAAAGAAAAATGGGATGTTTAGGATGAAGATAAATACCCCGAGTTTAAACCCAGTAAGATGGGAAAAAATAATGGATATACCAACAATTCCACCATCTAAAATTCGATTTGGGACTAAAAACTCCTCAAGTCCGACTCCCATCAATATGGCGCCAAAGATAATAAAAAACGTTCTTTGAACCAGTTTTACTTTTGTTAGTCCTTTATGTTTTGTTTGCTGTGCAAGTTGTTGCTGCACAAGTTGTGTTTCGTTCATAAATCCCCTCCAAAAAAAATCATGTGACGTAATACTATTATACCATAAGTTCTTTTTTGTTATCTTTTTTAACATTTAATTATTATTGATAAATTCCCAATAAACAGAGAAAACTAAAAATGTGTTTTTTCCTTTACAAAATTGAAAAGCTTGTTTTATGATAGGTAATGCCGACAAAAACTATATGAATTAAGGAGATTAAAAAATGAAAAAATTCACAATGATGATGGCGCTATTTTTAAGTTTTACATTTCTTTTAGTAGGCTGTGGCACATCAGATGATAAAGCAAAAGAGGAAAATAAAAATGGAGAATCTGCTTCTAGTGGTGACAAGGATTTATTAGCCACAATTAAAGATGAAGGTGTGTTAACGGTAGGCACGGAAGGTACATACCCACCATTTACTTTTCACGATGATAAAGGGGAATTAACCGGTTTTGACGTGGAAATTGCAAGAGAAGTCGCTGAAAGAATGGGTGTTGAAGCGAAATTCATGGAAACTGCATGGGATGCGATGTTTGCTGGTTTGGATGCCAAACGTTTTGATATGGTTGCCAACCAAGTTGGAATTCGAGATGACCGAAAGGAAAAATATGACTTTTCCCAAGGATATATTTCTTCGGCTGCTGTTTTAATCGTTAATGAAAACAACAATAATATTAAGTCCTTTGAGGATCTTAAGGGGAAAAAATCAGCCCAATCGATGACAAGTAACTATGCAGATATAGCGAGAAAAAATGGTGCAGAAATTGTTGGTGTGGAAGGCTTTAACCAAGCGGTTGAACTGATTACAACGAATCGTGCCGAAGCAACGATTAATGATAAATTGTCATTTTTAGATTTTAAAAAGCAAAAGCCGGACGCACCTGTTAAATTGGTTGATACTGCCGATGATGCATCCCAAAGTGGATTAATGTTCCGTAAAGGCAATGAATCCCTTGTGAAAGAAGTAGATAAGGCTCTTCAATCAATGATTGAAGATGGAACATATCAAGAAATTTCCGAGAAATGGTTTGGTGAAAATGTTCTTAAGTAGTATTTTTCCTGATCAAGAACGATTAGATATTTTGATTTCGATTGCCTCAAGTTCCCTTCTCCCTTTGGTGAAGGGAGCTATTTTTGGTTCCATTCCGCTAGCCATTATCACGTTTATTTGTGGACTGGTGTTAGCTATTTTTACGGCTCTAGCTAGAATTTCAAATGTGAAAATTTTTAAAGGTATGGCCAATTTTTATGTATCAGCGATTCGTGGTACGCCATTACTCGTGCAGTTATATATACTCTTTTTCGGTTTAGCCCAGGTGGGGATTATCATTGATCCATTTCCTGCTGCTGTTATCGGTTTTTCCTTGAATGTCGGAGCCTATGCTTCAGAAATTATCCGGGCAGCGATTCTATCGATTCCAAAAGGTCAATGGGAAGCAGGATATTCACTAGGGATGTCTTATTCACAAACGTTAATAAGAATTATTTTACCCCAGGCTTCAAGGGTTTCGATTCCACCATTATCAAATAGCTTTATCGGTTTAGTAAAAGATACATCACTTGCATCGCTTATTTTAGTAACAGAAATGTTTCGTAAGGCTCAAGAAATTGCAGCAGCGAAATATGAAGTTCTCTTGCTTTATACGGAGGCCGCAATCATCTATTGGGTCATTTGTTTCTTCCTTTCCATCATCCAAGGACGGATTGAAGTAAGGCTGGATCGCTATGTTACAAAATAAGGGGATGTGTTGAAAATGATTTCCGTAAAAGGCTTAACTAAGCATTTTGACAAGCTTGAGGTATTAAAAGGGATTGATTTAGAGATAGAAAAAGGGAAAGTGATTGTATTAATTGGCCCATCGGGGTCAGGCAAAACAACCTTTCTTCGGTGTTTAAACGTGTTGGAAACACCAACATCAGGGATGATAACGATTGGTGATGAGAAGCTCGACTTTTCCCAGCCCGTTCCTAAGAAAATGGTGGCTAGTTTCCGCCGTCAAACCGGCATGGTGTTCCAAAGCTATAATCTTTTTCCTCATAAGACGGCTTTGGAAAATGTGATGGAAGGTCCGATTACTGTAAAAAAAGAGCCTAAGGAGAATGTAAGACAACGAGCTGAAGTCTTGTTGGCAAAGGTAGGCTTAGGTGATAAGCTTGATTATTACCCATTTCAACTGTCGGGTGGACAACAACAGCGTGTGGGAATCGCTCGCGCTTTGGCAATGGAGCCGAAAGTCATGTTGTTTGATGAACCAACCTCCGCTTTGGATCCCGAGCTTGTTGGTGAGGTATTAAAAGTCATGAAGGATCTTGCTAATGAAGGAATGACGATGGTCGTCGTCACCCACGAAATGCGCTTTGCTAAAGAAGCGGCCGACGAGGTACTTTTTTTGGATGGGGGAGTCATTGTCGAAAGAGGAAAGCCTGAACAGATTTTTGTGAGCCCTAAACATGAGCGTACGAAACAATTTTTAAGTTTAATTGAAAAATAGAGGGACGCCTTTTGCCGGAATTAGAATGGACTCTATAATGATTAGGTTCATTTTAATTGGTGAAGGCGTCTTTTTTGTGGAAAAACAACTCAATTTTATTAAAAGAAGTCATCCCTAGCCATTTTTGATTAAAAAAATGGCTATTTTAGGTTGTTTTAATATGAAATCGAATCATTTTATAGAAAACTTTAGAGTTTGGTACTTAATTTGTAAACTTTTGATTATTTTTAGCGAAATATATGCCCAACTTTTTATTGTTATGCCCAAGTTTTAGCATATATGCCCAACTCTGAAAGAATATGCCCAACTTTTCGATACTTATTTCCAACTTTTCAGTTATATGCCCAACTTTCCATACATATGCCCAACCTTTAAAAAAACAGTTACCTGTTCCTGAAAAATCAAAAAGTTGCCCATTTCCGCAAAGTACTCAAAAAAAAGGGCGGAATCACTTTGGATTCCGCCATCTATAAGAAAAAGGGAGGTTTTTGCCACTAATGTTGTGGCGAAAAAGTTAGTGTTCAAAATGACCATTTATCATCATTATTACTGACAAGGTTCCTTCTGGTAACGGCCCCACCATCACCTTTATAACCTCATCGTTTTTAATAACTAGTAATTTGTTTCCTTGATTAAAGAATATAAGATACCAGTGTAGATGATATGAAGAAGTTATGTGGAAATTGTGAAGATGAAAGAACGGTTGAAATTATGATAATTATATGAACTCGCCAAAAAATCTTCGCAAAAATAGTATGATGGGAATGGAAGGATGTGAGCACTGTGACAAAAGTATTAATTGTTGATGATGAAAGTGGAATTGTTGAAGTACTCGAGGCTTACTTAGAGAGACATGGTTTTGAAACCGAATCAGCTGAAAATGGTGTAGAGGCACTAAGGAAAGTTAAATCATTCGAGCCGGATTTATTGATCCTTGATTTAATGCTACCCGATATTTCTGGAGAAGAAGTTTGCCGTCTGGTCCGTATGGAATCGGATGTCCCCATTCTAATGTTAACCGCGAAATCATCTGAAGATGACCGAATCAATGGTATTGTCATCGGTGCAGATGATTATGTCACCAAACCCTTCAGTCCAAGAGAAGTCATTGTCAGAGTCCAAGCTATTTTACGACGTACCCAAAAGATGCAGACTCCCAAAACCGAAGAGGTCGAGTGCCTATCTTTTAATAAAAAGCATTTAACGATTAACCATATTAAAAAAGAAGTGATTGTCGGTGGTCAGTCTGTTACCTTAACGCCAATTGAATATAAATTATTAACGAATATGGCTGAATATCCCGGGCGAGTTTATAGTCGCCTCGACCTTTTAGAAAGAATTCAAGAGGAAGGGATGTTTTATGAAGGCTATGAAAGAAGTATCGATACGCATATTAAAAACTTGCGCAAAAAAATTGAAGTAGATACAAGAACTCCAGAGTACATTTTAACCGTGTTCGGTATGGGCTATAAGTTTGGAGGCAAAAGGGATGCTGCAAACTTTACGCGCTAAAGTTCTCTTTTATCTTTTGTTAGTGTCCATGAGTGGGATTGTCCTTGTCAGTCTCTTTGTCCAGGGGGGATTTGAAGAAAGTTTCCAGAGCTACTTGGATACGAATCGGAAGGACCAAATTCGCCGGGTCGAAGAGGAATTAAAGAAAGAATATAATGAAAAAGGCTATTTTACAGGTGAAAAAGCTTTTTATATTATGCATGAACACGGTTTAATGGATCAGTTATTTTACCTTGTCTATGACGAATATAATCGACTCATTATTGACTCGACCTCGGTAAGAAGTCTTTTGCAGGAATTAGGAATTAGCAGTCCTCGTTTTTCAGAGGAAAACTTTCAAGCACAAACGTATTCCATTCAATTAAGGGATAAAAGAATCGGGAGGATGACGGTATTTTATCCGATTGAACTAATTGATGCGGAATCCAATTTTCTAAAAGCTATCCAACAATATATTATTGTCGCTGTAGCCTTAACGATTCTTCTTTCCTTTATTATGAGTATCCTGTTTTCGCGAAAATTAACGGAAGGGTTTCAAAAATTATCACAGGGGGCGAAGGCGTTAAAACAGCATAAACTCGATATTGAAATTCCTCTTGATCATCTCACGGAAGAAATGAAGGAATTAGCGATTTCCTTTAATGAGTTGGCGAATTCGTTAGCTAAAGAGGAAAGGTTGCGCAAGCAATTTACTTGGGACTTGGCTCACGAGCTGCGAACACCGCTGGCAACATTACGGAGTCAAATTGAAGCCTATCAAGACGGGATATGGGAGCCCACTCCTCAGCGTTTAGAGCAAAGCCATGAGGAATTAATGCGCTTAGTCCGACTTGTGAATGAAATTGAAAAGCTGTTAGCTGCGGAAAATCCGCAAATAAGACTTGATAAAGTGAGATTAGAAACCACAGAGGTTTTACGAAGAATGTATGAATCCTTTTCACTTCCATTTAAACAAAAAGGGGTGGAATTGAAGGTAGAGATTCCCGATGAGACACATCACTTTTGGGCAGATAAAGACCGAATGGTTCAAATATTAACGAATATTATTAATAACGCCCTTAAATATACGCCAGAGGGTAAAGCAGTAACCTTATCGGTCGTTGAAACCGATGAATTGGTCGGCTTTTCAGTAGATGATGAAGGTTCTGGTATTCCTGAAGAAGATATTCAGCATATTTTTGAACGATTCTATCGCGGAGATAAATCGCGTGATCGTAAAACAGGTGGAATTGGCATAGGACTCTCGATTGTCAAAGCACTCGTTGATGCCCATAACGGGGAAATCGAAGTCGAGAGTGAAATCGGCCATGGCACCACCGTCACCATCCTCCTACCAAAAGAAACACTATAACATTTGAGGGACAGTCCCCACACTTCACCGCGGTGAAGTGTGTGGGGACTGTCCCTCATCACGTTAAAGTGCTAAAGTGCGGGCCGGTTGTCTAGGATGGTTTGGCCGAGTTGACGGAGGTCGTAGCCTTGGTTTCCTAATAGTTCTTCTCTTAAGGGTTGACTGGTAAGTATGTTTGTAAATACCGTTAATGCCTCTTGATTATCATTTGTCCATTTTAAGACGAAATCAAATTGTTCTTTGCCTATTGGAATAAAGTCGAGATTGAGGTATTCTGCTGCTGCTTTAATTCCAAACGTTACATCAGCCGATCCCCTCGTAATATGAGAGGAGGCTGATAGATGATTCCACTCCTCTATATCATAGCCAGAGATTGAATCGGGACTAATTTGCTCCCTAGCTAGTAGCGAATCGAATAAAAATCTCGTTCCAGAGCCCTTTTGCCGGTTGACAAAATTGATATCTTTACCTACTAAATCTTTCAGTCCACTAATCCGTTTCGGATTCCCTTTAGCCAAAATAAACCCTTGTTCTCTTGCAGCGAACCGAATCACCGTTATTTTTTCATGAACAAAAAGCTGGTGAATAAAGGGAACGTTATATTCCTGTGATGAAGGGTCTAGTAGGTGAACGGCCGCAACATCACATTGCCCGCGATATAGCATCATTAACCCTTCTAAACTACCGATAAAAGTAGGTTGGATTTGTAAGGGAGTCTTTCTACTAGAAGCGTATTTGATCAATTGTTCTAATAATAAATCATGACTGCCTGCCAACCGGAGCGAATGTGTAAAAGAAACCCCATTTGCCCCATCTGATTGTCTGCCAGAAGGTGCCTTCTGCTGCTCTTTAAATCGATCTAACTCTACCTGTTCAATCCTCATTTTATTGCCAATTTTAAAGGCCTGTAATTCACCTCTTTTTATTAACTCATATACTGTATGCTTTGATATTTGAAATAGCTGTGCCACTTCATCAGGTGTGTACACCTTCACTTAAATTCCCTCTTTCATTATTATGGTCACCCTAGCAAATAGCTTCACCCTAAATTTTATCAAGCTTTGTCTAGTTCTGTTAGGTTTTTTGATTATTATTCCATTATTTGTTGAAATTTCCTCAACATACTTCAAGCACAAACATCGAAAACTACCCCGTTTTTCATTAGAATAGAAGAAAGGTTATCAATTGAGATAGGAGAGGTAGACCAAATGGGGAAAAACCATCTACATTTTAACACAGTCATCGGTCGGCAAAAGCCAGAAAACATTCGTAATAAAGAAAATCCATGTCCTTTTTGTGCAAGAGAGGACCTAACTGATATTATCGACACAAATGGTCCAATCATTCTCTTAAAAAACAAATTCCCCGTACTCGAGAATACCTTTCAAACCGTTCTAATTGAAACGGATGATTGCCAAGGCGAGATTTCGCAATATGAGGATACCTTTCTAGAAACATTATTATCTTTTGGAATCCGCCACTGGATGGAGATGGAGGAGTCTGGCCAATATCAATCAGTGATTTTTTTCAAAAACCATGGTCCATTGTCTGGTGGGACGATTGCCCATCCACATATGCAAATCATTGGTTTGCATGATATTGATTATAAAGAGAAGATTAATAAAGAGTGCTTCATGGGGCATTTAATTGACCAACGTGATGGTGTCGAATTTACGCTTTCGACTCAGCCAACCATTGGTTTCTATGAATTTAATGTTCGCATGACAAATCCATCCGAACAAATAAAGGCCTTTGCCGACTATTTGAAAACAGCCGTTTCTTACGTAATAAATGATTTCCCATTTCGTTGTACGAGCTATAATCTGTTTTTCTATGACTTTGCCGGTGAAATTTATGTAAAAATAGTACCGCGCTTCATTACGACACCGATTTATATCGGCTATAGCATCCCACAGGTGCCCAATAATTTAGTTTGGATGACGGAAGATATTCAAAATCGATATTTTAATTCCTTTTGATACCTGTTGTGATACTTGTCAAAAAAATTTATAATATAGCTTTCGAGTGTTTTTTGAAGGAGCTTAAACTATGAGTACGAACCAAACATCTACGTCTAGACTTGATTATAATTTAATACTCATTCTGTTCTTATTATTTATGTCAAGCTGTATCTCCATTTACAGTGCCCAAAAATCAGGCCAATACCAAGACAATTTTTTAATCAAACAAATTGTATGGTACATCGTCGGCTCTGGGATTATTGCGACCATTATTCAATTTGATTCGGACCAACTTAAGAAACTCAGCTGGTATTTTTATGGATTCGGGATTTTTTTGCTACTGTTTCTCCTTGTTGCGCCGCAATCAATAGCACCTTATATCAACGGGGCGAAAAGCTGGTTTAAGGTACCCGGAATGGGCTCTTTACAGCCATCCGAGTTTGTTAAGGTATTTATCATCCTAGCCCTGGCTCGAGCGATTGTTGAGCATCATCATAAATTTCAATTTAAAACAATTCAATCGGATTTTTGGCTCTTAATCAAACTGGGACTAATAACCTCATTCCCATTAATGCTCGTCATGCAGCAGCCAGATTTAGGAACATCGCTTGTTTTTATTGCGATTTTTCTAGGCATGTTATTCATCTCTGGTATTACTTGGAAAATTCTAGTTCCACTATTAGGCTCAGGTTTGTTACTAGTTGGTACCATTTTTTATTTTGTCCTTTGGCAACCAGATATTTTAGAAAAATATCTTGGCGTCAAAGAATACCAATTTGGCAGAATCTATTCTTGGCTCGACCCTTATAATTATCAAAGTACCACCGGATTCCAACTAACCCGCTCCTTATTAGCGATCGGCTCGGGTGAAACAACAGGAAAAGGCTATGGACAGCGGGAGGTCTATCTTCCGGAAAGTCATACCGACTTTATTTTCAGTGTTATCGGAGAGGAATTTGGTTTCATCGGTGCAAGTGTTTTGATCAGCTTGTTCTTTTTATTAATATACCAAATCACCAAAATCGGGATGGAAACGAAAAATGATTTTTATAGTTATGTATGTGTTGGCGTCATTAGCATGATTACTTTCCATGTGTTTCAAAACATCGGCATGACGATTGGAGTGCTACCGATAACAGGGATCCCACTACCATTCGTCAGCTATGGAGGGAGCTCGTTAATGGGTAATATGCTCGCCATCAGTTTGATCTTTTCCATTCGATATCATTATAAGAAGTATATGTTTTCAACAACAGAATAGCGGAGGAGATATTCCCTCCGCTCTTATTCAGTTACCCCTGATTCCAAAATTTTCACATCGGTCTTAACCTTTACTTCTAAAGATTGGTACGCGTCGCTATTTTCCCATTCTTCCGTTATATGAGCTTTTCGATCCCTAGTCCGAATAAAAAAACCAAATCCGACAGGATCAATTTTTTTCTCTTGAAACCCTTTAATAAGTTTTTCGCATTCCCTCGTAATTTCTTCCTCAGTATACTGTTCAATTTTCTTTATTATTGCAGGTGTCAGTTTTTTTCCGGTATGTTCACGAATAATCCCATCCACTTTGATTTTTAGAGTAATTTGATAGGGCTTTTTTTTCGTTAATATTAATTTATGTTTCGATGAGATACTGCGAATGACAGCTATATCCCGGTCAATTTTAACCATATGGGCACCCTCGCTATATTTATCGACCATTAGTTTGAAAAAGAACATTTTTTCCTTTTCAACAGTATCGACCATTTGCAGTTTATTGCCTGTAAATAGACCTAAGCCTTGTAATTCAAGATGTTTATCACTCATTTTTTTTACCATTGGCATGTATCCGGTTCTTCCTAATTGGTAATAGTCATGAAAAAAAAGGTGCAGATTTGTTTTTGGTAGGTCCTCTTGTTTGATATTATGTCTTAATAATTCCGAAAGAAACATGGCATTGCCCCTAAAACCGAAGTTTGAATTTAACAGTTCTTTTGTGCTTCCATCTACCACAACTAAAAAAAGTCTTGCACCAATACTCGGATTCCGTTGAGGAGCATCCAAATAGTCAATGAGACCATCTTGAGCTAATTCCTTACTAAATAAAAAAACTTCAAGACTACCTTCTGAGATGGGGTTCGAAGATTGCCTTTGTAAATTATTGATTAAGTCCCTACTCGTCGCAGCAATAGCAGATGCGGTAACGTTTTCGACTGTTTTATCAGGCTGGAAATTATATATAAGAGTTGTTCCTTCGATTAAATCGCCCTCAGCCCGGTCATATCCTCTGCCAATTTCCAGAGAAATATCATCGAGAATTTCACTTTGAACACAACCAGAAAGCAAAACCAATAGGACGAAAAGCATCACATATCGTTTCATGTTTTCTTCACCTTCTTTGTTACCAGTACGGCTATAAACAAAATGGGAATATATAAAAAATGAAAATATAAACCCATTCTTGAAGCGATATCATTTAATAAATTTACTTCTATTCTCGTTTCGAAAAAATTGATACAAATTAAACATAAAAACGCTATGAGTATAACTCCCTTTTTCTTCCTAAGATTGACTGTCCTTTTTAAAATACGCGAAGCGCACCAAATGGAAAGACAAAGATTTGGTAAAATAATCAAACACCAATTGGCAATCCCGATATATTCAAACCGTTCAACAAAAGGCATATGAACAATTTTCCACATCGTTAATGTGGCCCATACTGTTTGCTCAAGCTGCTTTTCAGAAAAATAGGCAAACGTAATCAAGGTGACGATTGTATATAGAATCATGGTTGAAAGAAGAGCCAAATGAGCAAACCTTTTCGATTTTTCCGGATTTTTGATATAAGGATAATAAAATAATAATGTTTCGTATCCTAGGTAGGTTAAGGACATGTCTTTTGTGGCATTTAAAATGTCGGTTAGTTTATGGTTCAATATAGGCAACAAATTTTCAAAATTAGAATACGGGAGATTAAAAGCAAACATGAACACTAAGTAACTCGGTAAAATTGAACTAAAAAAGGCGATTCCAGTTACCGCCCGGAACCCTCCGTATATGATATAGATAATCAAAAGCAGGAATCCTAACGAAAACCAAAAAGTCTTAAATTCAGGAAACATCCAAACTTGAATAATTTCGATAAAAGTTCGAACAACCGTCATTGCTAAAATTAGAAAGTAAAAGAGAAATAGGAAACTAATAAAATTGCCTATCTTTTTTCCTAAAATAAACGTGTGCGCACTAATTAAATCCCCATCTACTGTCTCGACAATTTTATACATCATCGATAAAATAATATGAACGGTTAGACCAGCAATAATAACGGAAATCCAGGCATCATAACCTGCTGATTTAGCGATGATTCGTTGAAAGCCAAGTACCCCGATTCCAATTTGCATAGAACTGATGAGAAAAAAAACAAAAAAGTGCGAAACCTTTGCATTCTCCGGAACAGAAATTGACATCTAATACTCCTCCAATGGCTATTCGTCGATGTCCTTTTTTTCTTTTGCTTTTCTTGTACTATAACGAACCGGCTGATTCGTTCTTAAAAATTGTGGCCTTAACGATTGTCTAGTGAATGGCAATCGAACTAATGAATCCTTTAAATCGGTTACTCTTAACGGATAAATCGGTTCTAGAAAAGGTCTCCCGAGTGATGTTAGTCGAATTAAATGGGTACATAGAATGCAAAAAGCAAAAACAATCCCTAATAGCCCCCAGAGGACCCCAAATATTAAAAAGGGGAATCTTAATAACCGGATCGTATTGCCCATTTTGTAAACAGGTGTGGTAAAAGAAGCAAGTGCAGATAAAGCAACAATTATTAGTAATACATTGCTTGTTAACCCTGCCTCTACGGATGCGGTTCCAATCACGATCCCACCAACGATACCAATTGTTTGTCCAACTTTAGTTGGCAGTCGGGCCCCGGCCTCTCTTAACAGCTCTATCGTAAGCTCTAGAAAAATGGCTTCTAATATTGGTGGCAGTGGTACCTCACGCCTAGAAGTAATAAGCGTACCCAATAAGTCTTTAGGAATAAGTTCGTAGTGATATGTCAACACAGCCACATATATCGGTGTGATTAAAATGGAGAATAGAACGGCAAAAAGACGTATCACTCGGAAAAAGGATGATAATACCCAGTTAAGAAAATAATCTTCAAACGAACCGAAAAACTCTACTAAGGTTGTGGGTGCAATTAAAGCATGAGGTGAACCGTCGACCAAAACAGATATTTTCCCTTCTGCTAAAATAGCCGCGATACGGTCAGGTCTTTCTGTATCTAATAAAAGTGGAAAGGGAGTATTCTGGTTGTCAGAAATCAATTGCACAATATAAGAGCTATCGATAATCGTGTCAATTTCAATTTCTTTTATTCTTTGAATGACTGTTTTCAAATTTTCATGGTCAGCAATTCCATCAATATGTAAAACGGCCACTCTAGTTTTCGACAATTTTCCGATCGTAAATTCTTCAATTATTAATTCTTTAATTGGAAGACGTTTACGAATAAGATTTAAATTTTGACCAATCGATTCGACAAATGATTCTTTAGGACCAATAACGCTAAACTCAACCTCAGGTGGAGTAATGGACCGGACAATTTCTTTCTGTGCCGCGATAAAGGCAAAGCGTTTCACTTCAGTTTCAATCGTTAGTAGGATGTATCCATTCATCAGTTTTTGTTCAATTTGAGATGGATCATCGCTTATATCAAAGTCTGCAATTGGTAGCAATAATTTAATATCTTCTAACTCATTAAATTCACCATCCAAAAGGTAAGGCAACACATTTTCTTGAAAAATTGCTTCATCAATTACTGTTGACATAAATGAAAAACCAAAGCGAACATTCGTTTTTTGGTTAACATAAAAGACCTTTTTGAAGTCAGAGGAGCGGACGAGGAATTTTTCCCATTCCTCTTTTTCCATATCTTTTTTTACTTGGCTTTTAAAGAACCAGCTTTTCATCTATATCACCCCCCAATCGACAATACCCGTATTATTTGCTAATTTTGGAAGGTTTATGAATGAGATGTTGGGTACAGAAAAAAAACCTGTCAACGACAGGTTTTTCATGATGTCTATTTTATTAAAATGGCTTCCATATCATCTAACATGAGGTTTGCGGCTAAAACGCCTCCAGCTGTGTTCCAAATGGTATCAGATACTTTATGAATATTCCCCGCCTTCACTACCTCTAGGTTTTGGAATAACGGATCATTAATCCATTCCTCTTCAATCGCTGTTGCTTTATTGTCGCCTTCTTCATAAGTGAAATAGAAAAGGATATCTCCATCCATAGCTGGAATGCGTTCCTTCGTTACGCCTCTTTCGGCAAAATCATTCACGTCTTGGCTTTCTGGGCGGGCGAAGCCTAGTTGATCTAAAATCACCCCAGAGAAAGTATCTTTATGATAAATTCGAACGTCTCCCGCCATAAAGCGAACCATTGAAACCTTCATATTCGTTTGATTGCCAAGCTTTTCTTTTAACGAGGCAATATGATTATTGTAATGATCCAAAACTTCTTGGCCTTTTTCTTCTTTATTAATGGCTTTTGCATATAGTTTAAAGTTCTCTTGCCAGTCTCCGCGAAGAGTCTCAGCAAATACTGTTGGGGCAATCGCTTTTAACTGATTGTAAATTTCTTCTTGACGCATTTTGTTTCCGATAATTAAATCCGGTTGTAAGGCGGCGATGGCTTCAACATTTACCTGACTTTCCAGCCCAACATTTTCAACTCCATCCATTTCGTCGGCAATATGCTCATACCATGGATGACCAGTCCATGATTGAACAGCACCAACTGGTTTAACGCCCATAGCTAGTAAAGCTTCGGTCCCTTCGTTAGTCAAGATGACGATTCGCTCCGGGGTTTTTTCGAGTGTTTCCTTACCCATTGCATGTACTACAGTGTAGCTGGTATCTTCACTTGCTTGTTTAGTAGTTTCATTGTCTGTATCTTTTTCTTCATTCCCACCGCAAGCTGCGAGAAGGAAGAGCATCATAATCGCGAAAAGCGAAAATATCGATTTTAATGATTTCATTTTTTAAATAACCTCCTAAAATTTATGTATAATGATAATCATTTTCAATTACATGATAATCATAATAAGTGAGGGATTGGTTGTCAACTGTTTAATTGAAAATGATTTTCAGAATCATTGACATGAATTCTCAATTACAATAAACTTATCATGTAAACCATATAAGAAAGGTTCTATCCAATGTTTGCAAACAGATTTTCAAGATCAATCGGTCTCATTATTACTTTATTAACTCTACTATTCTTTATTTGTATAAGTATTGTATACGGATACACGGATACATCCTGGAAAACAGCACTTGATACTTTCATACACTATAATGCTTCAAACGAGCATATCGTCATTAGTTCGATTCGATTACCTCGTGCTTTAATTGCTGCATCGGTAGGGGCAAGCCTAGCCATATCAGGTGTATTGATGCAAACTTTAACGAAAAATCCACTAGCATCACCCGGTATTTTTGGAATTAATGCAGGCGCTGGCTTCGCAGTAGTAATTGCTGTTAGTCTGTTTTCCGTTGTCACTCTTCAAGCGTTTACTTGGTTAGCTTTTTTAGGAGCGGGAGTAGCCGCGATAAGTGTTTATTTTATAGGATCCATTGGTCGCGAGGGTTTAACTCCAATGAAACTAACCTTGGCTGGAGCTGCGATGTCGGCTATGTTTGCTTCTTTCACCCAAGGACTTCTTGTCATTGATGAGGCAGCGCTTGAACAAGTTCTATTTTGGTTAGCTGGGTCAGTGTCCGGTAGAAAACTTGAGAGCTTAATGTCGGTGCTTCCTTATTTAGCAATAGGTTGGCTTGGTGCCATTCTGCTTGCTACGAAATTGAATGTTTTAGCAATGGGGGATGATGTGGCAAAAGGTTTAGGCCTAAATACCGCCATTGTTAAAATTGGAGTTGGAATCGTAGTTGTATTACTTGCAGGTGGAGCAGTAGCCATCTCAGGACCAATTGGTTTTATTGGAATTATTATTCCTCACATTACAAGATCAATTGTCGGAATCGATCATCGCTGGGTTATCCCATTCTCCGGATTATTAGGCGCTATCTTGTTATTGGCAGCCGATGTCGCAGCTAGGTATGTATTAATGCCTCAAGAAGTCCCAGTAGGTGTAATGACAGCTATCATTGGTACTCCTTTTTTTATTTATATTGCTAGAAGGGGGTTCAATGCTAGATGAGTCAGTATAAAGGGTTACGGATTTTACGCGGGAAAATTTCGTTATTAATAGATAAAAAGGCTCTTAAAGTCTTCTTGACGTTATTGCTCGTTTCTTTTTCCATATTCGTTATTAGTACAGGAATGGGTGATATGAAAATTAGCCCTATCAATGTATTAAAGGTGTTTTTTGGTGGTGGCACGAAAATGGAACAGCTTGTTGTTCAAAACTTTCGTCTACCACGAATTATTGTTGCGCTAATGGTCGGCATGGGACTTGCTGCTGCAGGAGGGATTTTACAAGGACTGATTCGAAATCCGTTGGCCTCTCCAGATATATTAGGGATTACCGGGGGAGCTTCCTTTGCAGTAGTTGGTTTTTTAGCCTTTTTTAGTGATGAAAACAATTCACTAACCGTTAGCATTGAATGGATGCCAGTCTCAGCGTTCGTAGGTGCGACTGTTGTTGCATTACTTGTTTATTTTCTTGCTTGGAAAAATGGGGTTTCACCAATCCGGTTGGTTCTAATTGGAATTGGTATCTCGGCCCTTATGCAAGCTTTTACCACACTTATGATGATCATGGGGCCAATTTATCGGGCAAGTCAAGCTAATATTTGGATCACAGGGACAGTCTACGGATCCAATTGGAAGAATGTCACGATTATTGTTCCATGTACCTTGGTCCTTATCGTAATCACTTTGCTTTTAGCTAGAAATGTCAATATTCAGGAACTTGGTGATGAAATCGCTACCGGTGTCGGTAGCCAAGTTCAAAAACAACGATTTTGGCTTTTAATAGTAGCGACTGCGTTAGTTGGAACTTCTGTTGCTTTCGCGGGTGGAATAGGTTTTGTCGGGTTAATGGCACCACATATGGCAAGGAGACTAGTCGGTTCTGCATTTGGTGCGTTACTTCCTGTTTCTGCCCTGATAGGGGGAATTTTAGTAATGGTAGCCGACCTCATCGGTAGAACCATGTTTTCTCCTCTTGAAATTCCTGCAGGAGTATTTACAGCAAGTATAGGTGCACCTTACTTCATCTATCTACTTTTTAAAACGAGGAATTTATAAGAAATTAGAGCGGATTATTACCTTTTTTTCTACTATAATCAAGGCTGTGTAAAACCTAAATCTTGTTTTTAATAGCCTGTTGATTGGAGCGAAAGGCACTCGACTCCTGCGGGAGATAGCGGCCAGGGTGAGACACCGCAGGAGCTGAAGCGACGAGGAGGCTCACCGGACGCCCCGCGGAAAGCGAGTGCCTGAAGCGGAAATCAACAGTCTACTCTAACACAGTCTTACGAAGGAGTGCTTTGGTGTGATGCAGGCAATTGAAACGAAAAACCTATCATTATCCTACGGCGATACGCTGATTATAAAAGAATTAGATTTAAAAATTCCAAAAGGCGAAATTACCGTATTTATTGGCGGTAATGGTTGTGGAAAGTCAACCTTGCTTCGCTCCATTGCCAGACTTTTAAAACCAAAGAATGGGGCCATTTTATTAGACGGCGAATCGATTGCCAAACAGTCGACAAGAGAAATTGCCAAAAAAATGTCGATCCTTCCACAATCACCAACAGCACCAGAGGGGTTAACCGTCCTGCAGTTGGTCAAACAGGGGAGATATCCTTACCAAACTTGGTTAAAGCAGTGGACAGAAGAGGACGAGAAAAAGGTGCAAAACGCCTTAAAAGCGACTGGCCTTATTGATTTAAAAGAAAGAACGGTCGATTCTCTATCAGGTGGCCAACGACAAAGAGCATGGATTGCGATGACCTTAGCTCAAGATACAGACATTATTTTATTAGATGAACCAACAACCTATCTGGATATGACTCATCAAATAGAAATATTAGATCTACTTTTTGAATTAAATGAGACAGAACAACGAACCATTGTTATGGTTCTTCATGATCTAAATTTAGCCTGCCGATATGCCCATAATATTGTCGCGATTAAAGATAAAACCATTTTTGATCAAGGGAAACCAGAATATGTGATTAATAGTGAGCTTGTGAAACATGTATTCGGAATGGATTGCCAGATAACGACTGACCCATTATTCGGCACACCGCTTTGTATTCCTCATGGCAAAGGACGCTGTGTCCTGTCGAAAGTAGCGGTTGTCAATGGTTAAGGCAAGTTCGGTTGATATCACGACACTTTCATGGTTTCGATTAGGAGAATCGGTTAATACAGATCCGCTTACGATAGAGTTGGATCGTTTACTATCAGGTGAAATGGAAAGCTATCTTCAGAAAGTTATGGTCGGGATTGGTGCTCCAAATGAAAAGGTAGCAGCCTCCATATTCATGAAAAGATATGCTTTTTTTGCGGTCATGGCTCTTTTCACCATGTCACATTCCGATCGCAAAATAAATATACAAACAAGCAATGTGACACTTGTATCTCATTTTGAAGATGGGCATTGGTTGCCTAGGTTTTTCTTAAAAGATTTAAATCTTTATGAGAGTAATGAAGTCCGTGAAAAATGGAGAGAAGGATACATAAAAGATCTTTTTGTTACCCATCTGTATCCATTAATGGACCAGCTTTCGAAAGTAACAAATGTATCTAAATTAATTCTTTGGGAAAATATTGCCGTTTACCTATTTTGGTTATATGAAACGGTCTTAGTAGATTCTTCTGATGAACAAAAGCAGAAAATGGAAGAAGATTTTCGATACTTGTTTTACGAAGCACCAGGATCATTATTCGGGGATTACCATCAAAATCCACTGACTCAGTTTGATGGCGAAAAAATATTTTATCCAGCTGCAGGTAAAGAAATACGGACGAGGAAAACATGTTGTTTCAACTATAAGCTTGTTGGAAACCAAAAAAGATGTAATACTTGTCCTTGTTACAGATTGGATGAAGAAGGCAGGTGTCAAAATGAACAAAGTTTTTGTACAACAATTCGAAGCGTTAATGAGTAAATACAGTGAACTCCTTGTTGGAGAATCAAACGAAGAAGTTCGTGAAAAAGTCACCATATGGGCTCTATATTCCCATGTCGCCAAATCAATGCCAGCCCTGGCCAAACACTGGAACGAACTCTACCCAGAAGCCAAAACCGAAATGAGAAAACTAATGGAAGAAATCAAAACCCTCAACGAACAACATCGTGCAAACAAATAAAAAAAGAAAGCACTTTAACACTTTAAAGCATGTGGGGACTGTCCCCACATGCTTTAAAGTGTTAAAGTGCTTTTTGATTGGGTTATCGTTTGTATTGGTTGTTTTGGCTGTTTACTTTGTTTTTGTGTTGGGCTTCGTTACCAGGACCGGCGTTACCTTGAGCGCTCGCAGCACTTACGGCTGCTTTTGATGGATCTTTTTGACGTTTCGCCATAAAATTATCACCTCGAGTATTATCATGTCCAATGGAGGGATTATTTGTCGTAAAAAAAATAATTGTACTTTTCATAAAATTGCCGTTTTCTGATTGCTTAAATTTTCAAAATATTTTATATTTATAGTATCAAGTTAAGAAATTCGCTGGAGCGAAATTTTTTTTAGAATAAAAATGAATGAGTATTCATTCAACAATCACAAAGGGGGAAATGAAATTGATCCAAAGTATTAAAAAGGCGGCGGTTTTAGGATCTGGAGTTATGGGCTCTGGTATTGCAGCCCATTTAGCAAACATTGGGATTCCTTCGCTATTACTAGACATTGTACCTCCTGTTTTAACTGAGGAAGAAAAAGCAAAGGGATTGATCTTAGAAGATAAGGAAGTCAGAAATCGATTCAGCGTTTCGGCATTACAAAAGCTCTTAAAGCAAAAGCCCGCACCCCTAACTTCAAAGGGCCATTTATCGTTAATTGAACCAGGTAACTTAGAAGATGATATGCACAAACTTGCCGAAGTAGACTGGATAATTGAAGTGGTCGTTGAAAATTTATCAGTAAAGAAAAGAGTGTTCGAAAAAGTAGACCATTACCGTAAGCAAGGAAGCATTGTTAGCTCAAACACATCCGGAATTAGTGTTGAAGCCATGTCAGAGGGCCGTAGCAAGGATTTCCAAAAGCACTTCCTTGGGACACACTTCTTTAACCCACCGCGTTACCTAAAGCTTTTAGAAATCATTCCTACGAAACAAACAGCACCTGAAGTGCTAAACTTCATGAAACAATTTGGTGAAGACATCTTAGGTAAAGGCGTCGTTGAAGCAAAAGATACCCCTAACTTTATCGCAAACCGAATCGGAACCTATGGTCTGCTTGTAACCGTCCGCGAAATGATAAGAGGTGGTTACACTGTTGGTGAAGTTGATTCAGTAACAGGACCTTTAATTGGTCGACCCAAAAGTGCAACTTTCCGGACATTAGATGTTGTAGGGCTAGATACATTTGCTCATGTAGCCAAAAACGTCTATGACCAAGTGGACGAGGCTGAAAAAGACGTGTTTAAAGTTCCGGGATTCATGCAACAAATGTTAGAAAAAGGCTGGCTAGGAAGCAAATCCGGTCAAGGGTTCTTCTTAAAACAGGGGAAAGAAATTCTAGAATTAGATCCCAATACATTAGAATACATTCCGCGTAAAAAGCTGCATGCACCTTCAGTTGAGCTAAGCAAACAAGAAAAGGGTCTGGCCAACAAAATGAAAGCGCTTGTATATTCAGACGATCGCGCCGGCCATTTATTATGGAACATCTTTTCTCCCGTCCTAGCCTACTCAGCCGAGTTACTGGGTACAATTGCAGACGATATCGTCGCGATTGACCAAGCAATGAAATGGGGATTCGGCTGGGAGCTGGGACCATTTGAAACCTGGGATGCCATCGGTTTACGGAAATCAGTAAGTAAAATGGAGTCGGTTCCAGCCTGGATTAATCAAATGCTCGAAAATGGACATGAAACTTTTTATAAAGAAGAGGTTGGCAAACGTTACTTTTATCAAAAAGGCGAGTACATTCCAGTTCCTGAAAATCCAAAAGTTATAGACTTAAAGCGACTAAAAAAAGAAAAGCGTGTCATTAAAAAGAATGCCGGGGCAAGCTTAATTGATCTTGGTGACGGTGTAGCCCTTCTAGAATTTACCTCTCCAAACAATGCTATTGGACTAGACATTTTGCAAATGATCAATTTCGCCATTGATGAAGTCGAGAAAAACTATAAAGGCCTTGTCATCGGTAACCAAGGCAAAAACTTCTGCGTTGGGGCAAACATCGCGATGATTCTAATGGCCGCTCAAGATGATGATTTTTATGAACTGAATATGGTTGTCCGTCAATTCCAGCAAACAATGTTGAAAATTAAATATAGTAAAAAACCGGTCGTAGCGGCTGTATTTGGAATGACCCTTGGGGGTGGAACAGAAGTTAGTTTGCCTTGTGCCGCGATTCAAGCGTCCTCTGAAACCTATATGGGGCTTGTTGAGGTCGGTGTTGGCCTAATCCCAGGTGGTGGCGGAAATAAGGAACTTTACCTGAAGTTTTTAGAAAGCATGCCAAAAGGTATTGATTTTGATCTCCAAAAAGTAGCAAATAAAGTGTTTGAAACGATTGCCATGGCGAAGGTTTCGACTTCAGCTGACGAAGCACGGGAAATGAATTTCTTTAACAGCAATGCTGGTATCAGCGTAAACGGTGATCACCTACTCTATGACGCCAAGCAAAGAGTAATCGACCTTCATGACAAAGGATATAACCCACCTGTTCGTAAAAAAATCCCTGTCGTCGGTGAAACAGGTTATGCAACTCTATTACTAGGTGCTGAAACGATGAGATTATCGGGCTATATTTCCGATCATGATATGAAGATTGCGAAAAATTTAGCGTATGTGCTTGCCGGTGGAAATGTGCCATATGGTACCGAAGTTGATGAGCAGTACTTATTAAACCTTGAAAAAGAAGCTTTTTTAAGCCTGCTTGCTGAACCGAAAACGCAAGCCAGAATGCAGCACATGCTATTAAAGAGCAAACCATTGCGCAACTAAAATACTAGACCGATAGATCAGATAGATTTATGGAGGGAGAGGAATTCTTTTGAGAGAAGCGGTTATCGTTGCTGGGGCAAGAACACCAGTGGGTAAAGCGAAGAAAGGAACTTTAGCCCATGTTCGACCGGATGATTTAGGGGCATTAGTGATACGGGAAACCTTGAAAAGAGCGGGAAATTATGAAGGAAATATTGACGACTTGATTATCGGTTGTGCTGTACCAGAGGCAGAGCAAGGATTAAACATGGCAAGACATATCGGTGCCTTAGCCGGGCTTCCGTCTAATGTACCGGCCATTACCATCAATCGTTTTTGTTCATCTGGATTACAAGCAATCGCTTACGGAGCACAAAGCATTATGTTGGGTCACTCTGATACGGTACTGGCAGGTGGTGCAGAATCGATGAGCTTAATCCCTATGGTCGGGCATACCCCCCGTATCAATGTAAAATTAGCCGAAACCGCACCACAATATTACATGGGTATGGGCCACACAGCTGAAGAAGTGGCTAATCGATTTGGGGTGTCTCGTGAAGACCAAGATGCCTTTGCGATGAGAAGTCATCAAAAAGCGGCTCGCGCGATTCAAGAAGGTAAATTTGTCAACGAAATCGTCCCTGTGGAAGTTGTTCAACGCTATGTGGACGACAATCATAAATTAACGGAGAAAAAAGTGTTCTTTTCACAAGATGAAGGTGTTCGTCCTGACACAAGTATGGAAGGTCTTGCCCGTTTACGTCCGGCATTCTCCGTAACCGGATCCGTTACAGCCGGCAATTCATCACAAACTTCTGATGGTGCTGCAGCGGTAATGGTCATGGATCGTGAAAAAGCGGAGTCGCTCGGTTTAAGGCCACTGGCGAAATTTCGTTCGTATGCCTTAGGAGGTGTCCCACCAGAAATTATGGGAGTTGGCCCAGTTGTCGCGATTCCAAAAGCGCTAAAGCTTGCAGGCTTGGAGCTATCGGACATCGGCTTAATCGAATTAAACGAAGCCTTTGCGGCTCAAGCCATCCAAGTCATCCGCGAACTAGGAATCGATGAAGAAAAAGTAAACGTAAATGGTGGCGGAATTGCCCTCGGACATCCACTTGGCTGTACCGGAGCGAAACTAACTTTAACCCTTATCCATGAGATGAAACGCAGAAACGAACAATTTGGCCTAGTCACGATGTGTATCGGTGGCGGAATGGGTGCTGCGGGTGTGTTTGAACTACTATAAAAGGGGGACATTATTATGACTAACCAAATCGATCAATTAATTAAAGGCGGAAGCTTTTTAATCGAAGATGTTTCAAAAGATCGACTTCTGACACCAGAAGATTTTACCGATGAGCATCTAATGATAGCGAGAACAACGGAAGACTTTATAGCAAATGAAGTTTTACCACAGGTAGAGCGCCTTGAAAATCACGAATTCGACCGTTCAGTAAAATTATTAAAACAAGCAGGTGAATTGGGGCTACTTGGGGTGGACGTACCCGAAGAATATGGCGGTCTAGGGCTTGATAAAATTAGCTCAGCCCTTATTGCCGAAAAAATGGCTCGTGCCGGAAGTTTCTCGATTTCCCACGGTGCCCACGTTGGAATCGGGTCGTTACCAATCGTGCTCTTCGGTAACGAAGACCAAAAGCAAAAGTACCTGCCGGACCTAGCAACTGGTGAAAAATTAGCAGCATACGCTTTAACAGAACCAGGTTCAGGATCTGATGCACTGGGTGCCCGCACCACGGCAAAACTTAATGCGGAAGGAACTCATTACATCCTAAACGGTGAAAAGCAATGGATCACCAACTCTGCCTTTGCTGATGTATTTGTTGTTTATGCTAAGATTGACGGCGAACATTTCTCGGCATTTATCGTAGAAAGAGACTTCCCAGGTGTTTCAACAGGTGCGGAGGAAAAGAAAATGGGAATAAAGGGTTCATCCACCCGTACATTAATTCTCGATGATGCACAAGTTCCGGTTGAAAACCTACTCGGTGAGGCTGGAAAAGGCCATGTGATTGCCTTCAATATTTTAAATATCGGGCGTTATAAGCTTGGAGTAGGTGCGGTTGGCGGTGCCAAATCTGCTTTTGAAATGACCGTTAAGTACGCAAACGGGCGCAAGCAGTTCAATACGCCAATCGCTCAGTTCAACCTTACAAAGGAAAAGCTAGCGACAATGGCATCACGAATCTATGCCACTGAAAGTTCGGTTTACCGTACGGTAGGACTATTTGAGGACCGGATGAGCAAACTTTCCGATGAAGAAGTAAAAAATGGTAAAGAAGTTGCTAAATCAATCGCAGAATACGCTATCGAGTGCTCCCTTAACAAAGTATTTGCAACTGAAACATTAGATTATGTCGTCGATGAAGGTGTGCAAATTCATGGTGGATACGGCTTTATGCAAGAATACGAAATCGAAAGAGCTTATCGAGATTCCCGAATCAATCGAATTTTTGAAGGAACCAATGAAATCAACCGTTTATTGGTGCCTGGCACCTTTATTCGTAAAGCTATGAAAGGAGAGCTACCTCTTTTCCAAAAAGCACTACAACTCCAAGAAGAGCTGATGATGATGATGCCGGAAGAGCCAGACGATGAGCCGCTAGCACAAGAGAAATACCTAGTGAAAAATGCGAAGAAAATTGGTTTACTTGCCGCAGGTCTTGCAGCGCAAAAATTCGGAAAGGCGCTTGAAAAAGAACAAGAAATTTTAGTGAATATTGCCGATATTATTTCCAATGCATATGCAATGGAATCGGCTTTACTTCGTACAGAAAAGGCGATAGCAAAAACAGGACTCCAAAAGAATCAACAAAAGCTTCTTTACACTCAAATTTTCTGCCAAGAAGCCTTTAATGAAATTGAACAGCATGCAAAGGAAACATTAGTAGCCACAGAGCAGGGTGATGCATTAAGAATGCTAATCTCTGCATTACGAAAATTTACCCGCCATACGCCAATCAATGTTGTAGCGAAAAAACGGGAAGCGGCTAATAAAATTATTTCAGTAGAAAAATATACAGTATAATTTAGTAGGGGCTCCCTTTCATAGAGGGGCCCTTTTTGAAAAAGATTTTTTCGAAGGAGAAGGATTTTTAGGAGGAAAGTCGAATTTCCCTAAAGTATGTATTTTTTTCAAATATTTTCTCACTTTATTAGAAAAACATAGAAGAGTATGCTACTATTCAATTGTATGAGTTTTGTCGATTGGGTGGTGAAAATGTTGAGTTTAACCTTTTTCGGGTATCCGAAATGTGGAACTTGCCGAAATGCGAAGAAATGGTTAGATGCCCACAATCTTACATATACGGAGGTCAATGTCTTTGAAACACCTCCCTCAAAGGAACAACTAAAGGAAATGTTTCAATTAAGCGCTGTGGAACTTAAGAAATTTTTTAACACAAGCGGGGAGCAATACCGAGAACTTGGCTTAAAGGACAAGCTTAAGACTGCCACAGAGGATGAAATGCTAGAGCTGTTAGCTAGCAACGGTCGTTTAATCAAACGGCCACTCCTTACAGATGGAACAAATGTAACGATCGGCTTTAAAGAGGAAGATTATGCAAAGACCTGGTTATAGTCCATGGTAAAATGGGGCAAATTTTTCAAGTATGCAACTCATCATATTTATAAATAGATGAAATATTTTATGGAGGGATAAGAATGAATACACCTAAAGAATTACGTTATTCAGAAGAGCATGAGTGGGTACAAGTTGAAGGAGAACAAGTTCGTATTGGAATTACAGATTTCGCTCAATCAGAATTGGGAGACATCGTTTTCGTTGAACTACCAGAAGTTGGCGATACTGTAACTGCTAACGAGCCATTCGGTAGCGTTGAATCTGTTAAAACTGTTTCGGAGCTATACGCACCAATCAGCGGAAAAGTGGTTGCCATTAACGAAGATTTAAGCGATAACCCAGAATTTGTAAACGAATCTCCATATGAAAAAGCTTGGATGATCCTCGTTGAACCATCTGATACAAACGAAATCGACAGCTTAATGACAGCTGAGCAATACGAAGCAATGGTTAAAGAAGACTAATCATGTAGTAAAAACACCCCGAAAACAATTTCGAGGTGTTTTTTTTGGCTGTGTTAAAAGGCAATGTTTTTTTAGCACCTGTTGATTGGAGCGGAAGGCACTCGACTCCTGTGGGATTAGCGGCAAAGGTGAGACCCCGCAGGAGCAAAGCGACGAGGAAGCTCACCTGACGCCCCACGGAAAGCGAGTGCCTGCAGCGGAAATCAACAATCTACTTAACCAATCTTTCTTTTTTAAAATAATAGTCATAATTCGCATTCAATTGCCTATACATACTTATAAACACTATAAAGACAGGCAATATAATGGTATAGTTTAGATACAAGGTTACACCAATTTGTCACATTTGGAATACTTTATTGTACAAATATTATTCGATGATAGGTGATCATGATGATGGATAAAGTCATTATTGTTGAAGGAACCTCAGATAAGAAAAAGGTTGAAACGATTGTGAAAGAACCTGTTGAAATCATTTGTACAAACGGAACCATGAGCTTATCCAAAATGGATGATTTAATTGATTCGCTCCTTGAAAAGGAAGTGTATATATTAGTTGATGCTGATGCAGCCGGAGAAAAGCTGCGCAGACAATTTAAACGGGAATTTCCTGAGGCGGGTCATTTATATATTGATCGTTCCTATCGGGAAGTAGCTACGGCACCAAGCTATCACATCGCGACAGTACTAATGTCGGCTAATATTGATGTCCATTCGGAGCATTTAGAAAAAGGATGAAATTTACATGATTGAATATAATCAGGAACAGTTGAAAGAGTTTTTATCTAGCAATCAATCCGGGATTATTTATTTATATACGCCACTATGCGGAACCTGTCAGACAGCCTCGAAAATGTTAAATGTGGTGGAGGCGCTACTCGAATTACCCTTTCTTCAGGTTAACCTCAACTATGCTCGCGATGCGGCGTTATCGCTAGGGATTGAAAGCGTTCCTTGTCTACTAATCGTAAATGAGGGGAGACTAATAGAGAAAGTGTACGCTTTCCATTCAGTACCTTATTTATATGAAAAACTTAATCATTGGTTCGATGCAAAAAAGGTGCGCTAACTGTGCATCTTTTTTTTTGGTGAAAGGTGATTAAACCCATATAACTGAAATTAAACCCGTATAACTGAAATTAAGCCCGTATAACTGAAATTAAACCCGTATAACTGAAATTAAACCCGTATAACTGAAATTAAACCCGTATAACTGAAATTAAACCCGTATAACCGAAATTAAACCCGTATAACTGAAATTAAACCCGTATAACCGAAATTAAACCCGTA
>NZ_JBTOOE010000015.1:0-99175 GCF_054786815.1 Pseudoneobacillus rhizolycopersici
CTCGGTCCGGTAGAACTCGGTCCGGTAGAACTCGGTCCGGTAGAACTCGGTCCGGTAGAACTCGTAGAACCAGCAGAACTTGTAGAACCAGCAGAACTTGTAGAACTTGTAGAACTAGCAGAACTTGTAGAACCAGCAGAACTTGTAGAACCAGCAGAACTTGTAGAACCAGCAGAACTTGTAGAACCGGTAGAAGCACAGGTAAAAGAAGTACTGGCTGCTGTTGCTGCTGCTAAAATTGTTATGTCTTCTATACCTTTCTGAAAAAGCACTCAAAAGAGTGCTTTTTACGATTCACTTTCCAAATGTTTTTTTCTTCACCAACCCAAGATTTTCTTTCAAAACAATTTTGTGGTATTGTTTATAGGTATAACTTAATACATAGGAGGTACCAATTCATATGACAAACCAGCATGATAATACTGCAGCATTACCACCAAAAACATGTTCAATCGAACGTTTAATTACCATGCCTTCTGATATCGAGCTAGTCCTCGCAGGAAAAAAAACTGCCACTCGCCGAAACGGAAGATATGCAGATGTCGGTGAAATTATGACTCTTCAAGGAAATGACTTTGTCATCGAAAAAGTATATTCCCAGTCTCTAGGCGAATTAACTGACGAACACGCTAAACAAGAAGGATTTGAAACCGTCGAAGAATACAAACAATCCATCCTCTCCTACCACCCAGGAATGCCATGGCTTCCTCAAATGAGAGTATGGGTCCACGAATTCAGCCAAAAAAAATAATAAACAACAAACACTTTAACACATTAAAGCGTGTGGGGACTGTCCCCACACGCTTTAATGTGTTAAAGTGTTTCTTCGTTTTCTATGACATATTTTAGTTTGGTTAGTTTGTTGTTCCAGAATTGTTCGTAGTAGGATAGCCAGTGTTTTAGTTCGAGCAGGGACTCTGGTTGGAGACGATAGCGTTTTTCGCGACCGACTTTTCTCCCACAAACAATTTCTGCTTGGGATAGAATTTGCAAATGCTTGGCGATGGCTGTACGACTCATTGGAAAGTGAGAGGTGATTGCTGAAATCGGCATTTCTTCTTCTGATAGGAGCCGAATGACCTCCCGACGGGTCGGATCAGCGATAGCTTGAAAAACATCGTGCTTAACAGCTGAAGCAGCCACTTAGCCCTCCACAATATTACGAAGCTTTTGCACAAGGCCAGCCCATCCGCCTGACATATGCTCGCGGATAATCGAGCTTTTTTCGTTCGCTTTTTTGATCACTTCATCCGGTTGCTTCCAGCCACCATGAATCAAGGTAAACTCGGTCTTGTCCCCACCTAAATCTTTTAATAAAAATGATACATACCATCCTTCAACGTCCCATGTGAAGGAAATTTTATTGGGCTCGTCTATCTCGGTAACTTTACAAGGCGAGGGTCCAAAGGGGGATTGCAAGTGGAACTCATGGCCCACCTCCGCACGAAAATCATTTGGCATAAACCAGGAACTGATTCCTTCAGCTGTTGAGATTCTTTCCCAAACCTTTTGGATTGGGGCATTGATGACTACTCTTTGATTTATATCCTCTAATGTTTGTTGATTTGTTCCCATTATTCTACCTCATTCCAAAAATATATGAAACCAAATGGTGTTACATCTACCACATTTCATATTATATAAAACCTTTTGGTTTCATGTCAATCACATCTTTCCTAACAAAAAAAGCACTAGACATAGGCTATGTCTAGCACCAAAGTTTTTATTCATTGATTATCATTTTGATCATTTCTTCGACAAGCTCAGGAACGATTTCAAAAGCACTTCTCATATGAAGGCGTTCGGTTCGTTTGTGTGCGTCCTTCCCAAAAGGGCCAACGTTTAATACAGGAGCCGTCAACTTCCTCATTTCATCAAACGGTATGTTATAGCTCTCTCCCCAAACAGGTGTATTGGATTGGAAGGTTGTCCAACCTGCTTGCTCATCAATATAGTTGACGTAGCTTAAGTCACTAATTCCATTGAAATAATGAACTTGCTTGACTGACAAATCAAACTTTTTAAGTGCTTTACTTTTAACAAAATCAATACACCTTATCACTAATTCGTTGTTGGATGAGTTTACAGCTGGATAATACGGTGGTGCATAAAGCAGCACTACAGCAGGCGCAAGTTCCTGACATTGAATCATTAGCGTATCAGCAATGCGAATTGACTTTTCACGATCATCCCAGTCACTATTTGCTACAATCGCTTCTTTAATGGCATCAACGAAATCAACGCCAAATTTCCTCACCGCATACTCTACCAATTTTTTATAGCGAATGACATCAACTTTGCCGACTGGATTTACGTTTTGTTCACTACACATTTCTAAGTATACCCTATTGCAATCCGAAACGGCCTCTGAGGCTATTTTTTCAAAAATTTCCATCACATCGGCGGCATTTTGTTTCATTAAAAATACATTATATAGGGCAGCTGCCCGATATGGTGTTTGGACAGAATAATCCATTTTTAAATCCTTCAGCTGAAGGGTAACCGGAAGTGGAGTCGATTCACCTAAATCAATTTCTTGAAAGCTCCGATTCCATTCCATTCTCTGAGTCAAAAATGAGGCAATAAATGGAGCGGTCATCCCGCTCATAGGTTCACCAACATGCGTTTCCTTTCCATAAAAAAGGGCAGAAGGCATAATTTTTCCAATTGACCCTGAATAAACATAATACTGCTCATCTCCGGGCTGTTGAGCAAAGACCGGTTCTCCGTTCAAAAAAAGAGTATATTCTAGGTTATTCTCTTCCTTCATTTCCAGAAGTTTGTTCACAGCTGCTCGCATTCCTGCTGAATTAACTTCTTCATCGGGAACAGTCAGTAAAAGTAAATTAATAGGCCAACGCTCCACTGAAGCTTTTTCAATTAGAGCCATATGCATCACGAGCCCCATTTTCATATCCATTGTCCCACGACCGAACAAGTATTCACCTGACTCCAGGTCTAGACGGGCATCATCAGGTAATTCGGCCCTTTTTTCATAAAGCAGCTTCGTCAATGCCTCAGGTTGAAAAGCATATTCTTCCAGATTCCCATATTCCTCCGTATTTACGACATCAAAATGGCTGATTAAAACAATTGTTTTTTTGGCATTTGAATGATGATAAAGAGCAGTTAAAAACCTGCGACCCAAATCGGATTCGTGAAGGTTAAGGTGTTGCGGATTTTCCTTAAAATAAGACAAATCCATAAGTATTGCTTGAATCTTGCCCGGAAATTGACGTTCTCCTTCGGTAAGGGTTATGCTTTTCCAACTGACTATCTCACATAACAAATCTCTCAAAGCTTCGGGTGTGTCCCAATTTAATGGTTTCATAGACTTGTAACTCCTTAATAGAATTTTGCTTGATTTTACCTTGTCAGGACCAACCCTTTCACTTTATCAAACAAGTTCTTTTTCCTTTGGAAGGCATTCGTGCTAGTAGGAATGAAAGAGGAAATCAATAGATTATGAAGAAACGGAAGGTGCCAAATAGAACTTTGGCACCAGTGTTTAATTCGAGGCTGTTTCCTGATCAACCTTTATATCAAGTTTATAATCAATATTATTTTCGCGGAATAATCTTTCTATCATTTTTAAGTTTTCTAGCATATATTTATTTCGTTCAAATTCCATGACATAGCCATCATTAAAAGTCAGAACCAAGTTTCCGACTCCTTCTTGGATATTCGTTATCACCATCCGACTTTTTTCAACATCCTCCCATTTGTATGAGATTTTGTCCAATTTCAAAAGTGGCTTTTCCCCGAAATTATCTTTTGTGATAATCATATAATGGTTACTACTAATAAAAATAAGGGCAACTCCAACTAATAAAGAAGCCACTGACCAAATCATTAGCCTCTTTCCAAAATACCTTAAAACACAAAAAATAACTAAAAACACAACAGCCACAAAAAACACTATGTTTGCTATTGTTGGTGTATAAATGTATAGGGTTCGGCCATTTCTCAAGAAAATCTCCTGAATTAGATTAGGACCAAAAAAGGAAAAAAAGGGTCCAAAAATACCAATAATAACTGCCCATGCCGCCCATACCAACTTTTTCTCATCTCCGTGAACCAAAACAAAAATCTCCCTTCTTATCTATCACTGATTATTATTTATTCGCTATTTTAGGATTGTATTCCTTCTTTATTGGATAAAGTTTTCCAAATAAAGAACACTTGATCATTCCATAGTACTAGTTTTTATTCATGGGCAAAGTGGGCAAGTCCGTTGATTCTATAGTGTTATTTCACTTGCCTGCCTCATAAATATAGGAAGGAGACGAAACCTAGAAGGGGGAACTCTGTTGAGAAAATCTGCCGTAATGGAAGGAAAATATCGTTATTCATTGAAAAGGGAATGGGACCTAAGAAATCCTAGAAAAGCTGTTTTCATGATGTTAAATCCAAGTACTGCAGACGATAAGGAAGATGACCCGACGACAAGAAAATGCATAACATTCGCCAAGAGTTGGAATTGTGGATCACTTGAAATCGTAAACGTATTTGCCTATCGCTCAACTGATTTTCAGGAACTAAAAAAATTAAACAAAGACGTGGCAACCGGAAAAAACAATTGGGAGTTCATATTGGCCGCTTTAGAGAATGCGACGATTATCGTTGTAGCATGGGGCACAAATGTCACTGTCCACCATCAGGATTATGTAGAACTAGAGGAAATGTTAAAAGGCTATCGCTTGTTTTGCCTTGGTCAAACAACGGAAGGACATCCACGCCATCCGCTTTATGTAAAAAATTCAACAAACTTAGAAGTTTTTCATTTTAATAATCATGCAATTCGTTTTAAGAAATTACATTTGCGGGTCAACCTACAAAAAGCTTAATAAATTTATAGGCACCAGCGAACTGGGTGCCTGTTTTTATTTTTGCAAAAATGTACTTGGCATGACGACTGCAACGACTTCGCCACGGGCACAGAGCGTTTCTCCGGCAAAAACCTCCGTATCAATTTTCCACTTTTTCGGATGGATTTCCTGGATTGTGCCTATTGCCTTTAATGGAACCCCTTGTGGAGTTGGATTTAAGAAGTCGACCTTAAGTGAAGCCGTGACAAATCTTGGTGGCGCTTCCTCGTCTCCCGGCTCATGACCATTCTTACGGTGCAGTGCAAGTGCTGCCGACCCCGTTCCGTGGCAGTCAATAAACGAAGCGATCACCCCACCGTAGACAAACCCAGGGATAGCTGTGTGCTTTTGCTCCGGTGTGAAAATAGTTATAGTTTGCTCCCCCTGCCACCCTGTACGGAAATGATGTCCTTCCTCATTTAGCCTACCACAGCCATAACAATGGGCAAAATCGTCGGGATAATTATCTTGAATAGCTTTTTTCACTGTTTCTTCCATGGGTAGTTTCCTCCTTGGTACTTTAGCTTTAATACATAAAAATCTAACTGGGTTAACCCCTTCTAAATCACTATACCTCTATTACAATCGCAAATCGGTCTGTTTTGCAATCTATTTTTATAAATATTAGAAAATAAATGGTAAAATGGTAAAAAGCAGACAGAATTGAGGAGAAATGAATGATTGGGGAAGAAGTGTTAGCGATTAAAGATTTGCAAAAGAACTATGGGACGAAGGCCGTCTTAAAGGGAGTTAGCTTTCAAGTCAATCGCGGGCAAATTATTGGCTATATCGGGCCAAATGGTGCCGGAAAAAGTACGACCGTTAAAATTATGCTTGGGATTGAAGAAAATTTCACTGGAGAAGTAAAAATCTTCGGACAGGATATTACGAATGGCGATATTAGTTACAAACGAAAAATTGGCTATGTGCCGGAAATTGCAGAAGTTTACGATAATCTTACGGCCCATGAATATTTAACGTTTATCGGTGAATTGTATGGCCTTGACTTTGATTTAGTCGATTCCAAGGCTAGGAGATTAATGGAGCTGTTTGGTGTTGGCGAAGTGTATCATACACGGATTGCGTCTTACTCAAAAGGAATGCGCCAAAAGCTCTTAATTATCTCCAGCTTGCTGCATAACCCGGAACTGCTATTTTTTGATGAGCCGATTAATGGGCTAGATGCTAATAGTGTGATGATTTTTAAAGAAATCCTTGCCCAGTTGGCCTCACAAGGAAAAACGATATTCTATTCCTCTCACATTATGGACGTTGTTGAAAAAATCAGCAGTCGGATTATTTTACTTCACGATGGGAAAATTGCTGCCGATGGCACGTTTGCCGAATTAAAGCAACAAAATAATGAAGGTTCCTTAGAGGAAATATTTAATCAATTAACCGGATTTAGTGAGCATGTTGAAATTGGCAAACAGTTTGTATCGGTTGTAGAGGAGATGTCATGATGCAAGATTTCAAGACTCTCAAATTACTAGACAGGTTTGAAGGTGCTTTCCGCGGTTTTGGTATTGATTATCAGTCGATGCGAAAAATATTACAAGTGAAACTCTTGATGGATCGTCGCCGTGTTCCAACCATTTTCAATCAATCGGCTAAAAAGAAACAGAAGGATGAAAACAGTTACATAAAATCGCTATGGATATACATATTACTCGGTTTGTTTACAATCCCTTTTCTCATTTTTGGGGATCAGTATTTCTTCCAAATGAGCATCGTGTTTGGAATATTGATGTTTATGGTGATGACCTCCATGATTTCCGATTTTTCATCGGTATTGCTTGATATTCGCGACCGACAAATTCTTTATCCGAAACCAATCGACAAAAAAACGCTTAGCGTGGCTAAAATCATTCACATTACCATTTATTTATTTTTTCTAACAGGGTCAATTATTGGTATTCCTCTTGTGATTGGGTTATTTAAAAATGGGATTATCTTTTTTCTAATGATGTTAATTGCCGTGATATTGATTATTTTTTTAATTCTGGTACTGACCACCTTGCTTTACATGTTTATCCTGAAATTTTTTGATGGTGAGAAACTAAAGGATCTTATTAATTATGTCCAAATTGGTCTTTCACTCGGGATGATGATTGGTTATCAGCTACTGGCAAGGTCATTTGAAATTGTTGATTTGAATATTACCTTGGATCCGAAATGGTGGCATTTATTTCTCTTACCGATGTGGTATGGGGCATTAGTCGATATGGTCATGTCCGGCCATTTTAACGGTTTTTATATTCTGCTTGCCGGTTGCGGCTTGGTCGTTCCCATCATATCATTTGTCGTCTATTTACGGTTGTTACCTACATTTGAAAAAAACCTGCAGAAGCTGGCTCAATATGGGAAAGGAAAAGCCAAAAAGCGCTCATCTTGGCGGGAATGGCTACTTGCTCGCATTTGCTCTTCTAAAGCAGAAATGGCAAGTTTCCGTTTTGCCAGTTTAATGATGAAAAATGAACGAGATTTCAAATTAAAGGTTTATCCAAGCCTAGGATTTGCGTTAGTTCTTCCATTTATATTGCTTGCGAATAGTTTTAGTTTCCGAACATTCGCTGAGGTGGCAGCTAGTAAATCGTATTTGAATATTTATTTCAGCTCGCTGTTGATTCCGACTGTCGTCATGTTTCTGAAGTACTCTGGCAAATATAAAGGGGCATGGGTATATAAGGCTGCGCCAATCAAGGGACTTTACCCGATGTTCAGCGGTACGATGAAAGCATTTTTGCTCAAACTGTATCTACCAATTTATCTTGTTTTAAGTTTTATTTTTATCGGTATTTTCGGGATGAGAATTTGGGGAGATTTATTAGTGGTATATTTACAAGCAATTCTTTATGCGGTGATTTGTTTTTTACTAACCCGAAGAGCACTCCCCTTTTCCGAGTCGTTTGATGAGCAACATAGTGAATCGACGAAAGCGATTTTGCTGTTATTGATACTGCCAATCTTTGTTGGGCTGCATTATGTTTGTACGCTTATTCCATATGGAGTACATGGATATATCCTATTGTTAGTTATTGTAATTCCCACTGTTTGGCGAAATGCCTTTAAGGTAACTTGGGCAAAAATTCAAGGCTAAGATTAGGTCCCTAATGGGGCCTATTTTTTTGATATATTTTTCTAACTTACAAATAGAATAATAGAGAATGGACAAGAATGGAGGAATCGCGGTGAAACCGGAAATTATTTTAAGTCTCGGCTCTAACCAGGGTTCGATTACTTTATACGGCATAAACCTTGGTCATGATTGGAGCTTTTTATTAAAATGGGATAAATCGCAAACCGAAATGGTTTCAGACATTCAAGTATATAAAAGAGGCCTTGAAGAGGTACTGGAAGTTTTAGATGACCATGGATGGCATTCTTTGATTCCACGGACTGTTCATCCTTTATTTGCAAAGCAACTTCTAGTAGAAATTGAAAAAAGAATTCCATCCCACCACCTTCGTTTTAGTTACTGGAGGCGGTTGGTCCGGCGAAGTCTTAGCCTCTCCCAAGACCGATTTGGGGTCTTACATTAAAAAAACGCAATGCTACATGATGATAGCATTGCGTTCTGTTTTTATGTATGGAGCGGGTGATGGGAATCGAACCCACAACATCAGCTTGGAAGGCTGAGGTTTTACCACTAAACTACACCCGCGTAAAATGGGGCGATCGAGGGGAATCGAACCCCCGAATACCAGAGCCACAATCTGGCGTGTTAACCACTTCACCACGACCGCCATATTAAAAACCTTCCGACACCAAATTATTATAACAGAAAAAAATAATGTTGCAAGATATTTATTAATAAAGTACCAAGCCGAAAGAAAGTTTGCTTGGCACTTTATTGACACTATTTGAGGTCAAACCCTTTCTTCTCAATGAATTCCTTCATATACATCCTTTTGGGCTGGACGAGCATTTTAGCCATTTGTTTCGTCCATGTGTCTGTTCTTTTTCCTCCGGTGCGATCATTATAATATGCTGAAATAACTCGATTGTATTCCTCAAGCTGCTGTTTATAGTATGTGGAATCCTGTTGATAAGTATCCTCATGATAAATATGTTGCAACGGAAGTCTTGGCTTTTTGTCCGGATGTTGTGCTGGATATCCAACAACTACTGCAAAAAGAGGAATAACGCGGTTTGGCACTTTTAATATGTCGCAAACCTCCGGTAGGTTATTGCGGATTCCTCCTATATAACAAGCCCCTAATCCCATTGATTCCGCAGCGATGACGGCATTTTGGGCAGCCAGAGATGCATCGATGAGACTAACCATAAATTTTTCCGTACTTTGAAGGGAAACCGAGAGATCTTGCTGCTCGATTTCTGCAATAACCTCATGTCTATGGAGATCTGCGCAAAAAATAAACAAGTGTCCATTCGATTCCACATAAGCTTGATTTCCAGCTAATTCGGCAAGTTGCCTCTTCTTTTCCACATCTTTTACCCCAATGATGGAATAGGCTTGAATAAAGCTCGAGGTTGATGCAGCTTGTGCGGAGGCAACAATGATTTCAATTTGTTCTTGTGACAATGAACGCTCCTCGAATCTTCGGATAGAGCGGTGATTTAATATCGTTTCAATGACTGGATTCATGTTTGCTTACTCTCCTCTATATTTCTAATCATAATGTATTACTTTCATTCTAAAAAAACAAATTGCCTAAAAAAGTTTGATAAGCTGAATGCCGATAAATAACGCCACTCCCCAAATCAAAATGGCCGAAATTTTATTAATTAATGAGATCACTTTCCCACTAGAATCAAATTGACCGACTGACCTTCCGGTGACGGCAAGCCCGAAAAACCAAAGCCAAGAAATCCCGATGCAAGCCGCGGTAAATGCCACTTTTTCAGAACCTGTGTAGCTAAGTGAGCTTGTGCCGATTACACCGATTGTATCGAGGATGGCATGAGGATTTAATAGTGAAACCGATAGAGCAAACATCATTTGTTTTTTGGGTGGCATTGCCTCGTTCCGATTGTTAGCCCCTACCGCTGTACTTTTCCAAATAGACCAGCCCATATACAACAAAAAGCAAAATCCAATCGAAAAAAGAAGTGTTTGTAATAATGGAATCGTAAAGACAATCACGGAAACCCCAACAACCGCTAATAAAATGAGCATTGTGTCGCAGAGGGATGCTGTTACAACAACAGGCAGTACCCTAATAAACCTTGATTGCGATGCTCCTTGATTAAAAACAAACACATTTTGAGCCCCAAGAGGGAGAATTAATCCAAAAGCTAAAACAAGACCGTGTAATAGTGCACCTAACAAGCTGTTAACCTCCTTTTTCATTTATTATAGCTTACGAATTTATCAATGTTTGTCCTTCTTGCTTAGGATTAAGCATATATATATTTACTAGGAAATTTTCGAGGAGGGACGGCATGTTTATTTTCTTAGAAAAGGCGATTGTTGGGATGGCATTATTGCGCATTCTTTCTGGCAGCATTGAGGTGATTATGGCATTTTTTATTTTAAAATCGAGCACGATTGAAAAAGCGCTTATCTTAAATACTTCTCTTGCTTTTGTTGGTCCGCTCGTCCTTATTGCGACTACTACGATTGGCCTTTTCGGAATGGCTGAAAAGGTTTCATTAGTGAAAATGCTTTGGATATTTGGTGGAGTAGCCTGCATCCTATATGGAATAAAAAGCCAATAAAAAAAACTCCCCAGCCTGGGGAGTTTTTTTTAACGTTCCGTTTCTACTTGGAGTGCGCTGTTCTTATTCAACAAATGCTTGATTTCTTTGAAGCTGACAAAATTTTTCCTTTTCTCATCCCATAAGCGGAATTTAAGAGACTGAAGGCTTGTTGCCAGTGTAACGGTCGGTACGTTTTTTAAAGGTTCCGTATTATTATGTGCTTCCTCTAAACGATAGTTTGGTACCCTTGGGCTTAAATGGTGGACATGGTGGAAGCCAATGTTACCAGTTAGCCATTGCATAATTTTAGGGAGCTTATAAAACGAACTTCCTTCAACTGCGGCCAATACGTACTCCCAATCTTTATCCGGTTCAAAATAGGAATCCTCAAAGTTATGTTGGACATAAAATAACCAAATGCCTGCCGAACCCGATATCATAAAGATTGATCCTTGAACGATTAGAAAAGACTGCCAACCGATGACGGAAATGACTGCTGCATATAACACTACAATTAATACATTTGTTAAATACAGATTCATCCGTTCCTTCTTTTTGGCTGCCTTGCGGTTAAATCTGTTCATTATTAAGAATTGATAAATCGGGCCTAATCCAAACATCACAAACGGATTGCGATATAAGCGATAGGCTAAACGCATTTTCCAGGAAGCGGCTACATATTCATCTACTGTCATCGTCCAAATATCGCCGACTCCACGTTTGTCGAGATTTCCACTTGTCGCATGATGAACTGCATGGTCGTGCCCCCATTGATCAAATGGGAACAACGTAATTACCCCTGTAATCGTTCCAACAATTCGATTTGCCTTGCGGCTTTTAAAAAAGGAATGGTGAGTGCAATCGTGAAAAATAATGAAGATTCGCACCAAAAAGCCCGCTGCCAAAATGATTGGTACTAATGCCAACCAATAGGATACAGAGAGACTTAGATGAGCAAGAACCCATAGTCCCAAAAATGGAACCAACGTGTTCAATAATTGAATTGTACTTTCTTTAACTGTTGATTTTTCATAAGGGGTAACTTGTTTTTTTAAGTTTTTCTTCGTTTGTTCTAGGGTCATTTTTGATATATTCCCCTTTCTTTAACTTGTTAATTTAAGTATAGAGGAAGGGTTTTTCCCTTTGTAGTAGCAAGTGTCATGACCAGGGTATGATAAATGTCATGTTATTGGTTAGAATCCCCGTTTTATCTAAAAAATTTCATCAAATTTTTTTCGATTATTTTTTTGTGAAAATTTAGCAATAAGCAAAACCTGGTGGACCACTTTCTTTGCTCTTCCCGAAAATCGGGCGTCAAAAACCTCTCTTGGCTACCACTTTCTTTGCTCTTCCCGAAAATCGGGCGTCAAGAACCTCTCTTGGCTACCTCTTTCCGTGCTCTTCCCGAAAATCGGGCGTCAAGAACTCCTCTTGGCGACCACTTTCCATACTCTTCCCTAAAATCGGGCGTCAAGAACCTCTCTTGGCTACCACTTTCTTTGCTCTTCCCAAAAATCGGGCGTCAAGAACCTCTCTTGGCGTCCACTTTCTTTGCTCTTCCCAAAAATCGGGCGTCAAGAACCTCTCTTGGCGACCGCTTAATCTGCTTTTCCCAAAAATCGGTCGACAAGGACCTCGCTTGGCAACCAAATAACGATGAATAAAACTAAATCAACAAAAAAATCCCGGGAAAAGAACTTTCTCCCAGGATGTTATTCTTATAACTTTGAAAAATCCTCTACCAGCTCCGCAAAACGCTTTAGAGCATTTTCAATGGGCTCAGGTGTGGTCAAATCAACACCCGTTTTCTTCAATAATTCAAGCGGATAGTCTGAGCTGCCGCTTTTTAAGAACTCTAAGTAGTTTTTCAACGTTTCTTGATCGCCTTCGAAAATTTTCGTAGCTAAGTGAATCGCTGAGGCAAAGCCAGTTGCATATTTATATACGTAGAACGGACGATAGAAGTGAGGAATTCTTGACCAGCCGAATTTCACTTCTTCATCAAAAACAACTTCATCGCCGTTGTACTCACGGAATAATGCCTCGTATGTTTTATTAAATGCATCCACATTTAAAGGTAAACCTTGTTCAGCCATTTCATGAGTTCTCTTTTCAAACTCAGCAAACATGACTTGCGTAAAGAAGGTTCCTTTAAACTGATCGATAAAATGGTTTAATAAAGATTTGCGAATGTCTGTGTTAGTTTCTGTTTTTAATAAATAATTAATAAGTAAAACTTCGTTAACTGTAGAAGCGACTTCGGCCACGAAAATCGTGTATCGTGCAGTGATTTGTGGTTGATGCATCGCACTCAGTTTGCTGTGGACCCCGTGACCACATTCATGTGCTAACGTAAATAAACTATCTAAGTCATCCTGATGATTCAATAAAATGTACGGATGCACCCCATATACACCTAGATTATAGGCCCCAGAGCGTTTTCCAGGAGTTTCACGAACATCGATATAGCGATTTTCCTTAAACTCCTTTAAAATGGCAAGGTAATTTTCACCTAACGGGGCGAGTGCTTTTCGCATCGTTTCATAAGCATCGTCGTACGAGATGACTCTTTTGACTCCTTTGACGAGTGGGGTACTTAGATCATATTGTCTTAATTCATCAAGTCCCAACTTTTCCTTGCGAATTTGCGAATAACGATGCATTGGGGCAATATTAGCTTTCGTTGCAGTGATTAGGTTTTCATAGACTTCTTTTGGAACCTTATCACCAAAGAGTGCCTTCTCTAAAGCAGAAGGATAATGGCGAATTTTAGCAATGGTGACATTATTCTTAATTGCCCCAGCAAGAGTCGAAGCAATGGTATTTTTAGCTGCAAGATATGGTTTGTAGTATGCTTTGTAGGCTTCACGGCGCTTTTCGCGATCTTCGTCCTCGATTAATTTTGAATACAGCCCTCTGGTGAGTTCGATTTTTTCACCGTCTTCATTTGTTACCTCGCCAAATTGAATATCTGCATTGTTAATCATCCCGTAAGTATTGCTAGGAACTGCAAGTGCCTCTCCTAGCTGGGAAAGAATCTCTTCTTGCTCTTTACTCAGAACATGCACTTTATAACGGAACGATTCCCAAAGATCATCGGCAAAGTAATCAAGGCCTTTATCCGCAGCTATGTAGCCTTTAAGTGTCTCCTCCTCTAAGCTTAATAAAAATGGCATAAAGAAAGAGGTTGCCGCACTTACCTTGACACTGAGAGCTCTCGCCCGGTCAAGCAATGACTGAGAGGTTGTGTCTCGGGTGTCCTCATCCACCTTAAGCATGCAATAAGCAAACACATGGTTAAAAGTATAGGATAATTCCTCCTGTAGTTTTAAGAATTGAAAAAGGCTCTTTCCATCTTGAATGGCTCCGTCGAATTCTTTCAGTTTTTTAGCCATTTCCTCAACTTTTTGTAAATCCGCTTCCCACTTGTGCACATCAGAATATAAATCCTCTAGGTTCCATTTTTCCGTGATTGGGACCTCAACTCTAGAAGTGTATGTTGTCATGTGGATTCCTCCTTTTTAGTTTATTAAAACGGGCAACATCAAAATTTCATTTAGATGTTCGACGATAAAATCTGGTTGCGTATCACCAGACAATGGTTTACGGCTCCGGTTGAGCCAAACACTCTTGATACCAACTCGGTTGGCTCCAAAGACGTCGCTTGTTAAAGAGTCGCCAACATGGAGAACTTCATCAGCTGATAAACCACTCATCTCAAGGGCATAGTGATACATATCTTGATGAGGTTTATAGACTTTGACATGTTCACTTGTGATGACGCCATCTACTTTTAAATGCAAGAGATTAATCGCTTCGGTTATATCTAAGTGGTCTACATTGGAAAGTATATAAACAGGCAAATGATTATTTTCAAAAAACGCTACTGCATCGGTAAAAATGGTTGGGCTTTTCCAATGGTGAAACATTAATTGAAGTAATTCTTCTTCGTTTGCCTTCGAATTAAACTTCTCCAATGTATTTTTTAAGGAATCGGTACTGACTTGCCTTTGTGATAAAAAGTTTTCACCTTGGCTAAATGTAAGCAATTGATTAAATTCCTTCGTCCAATAATAGCCGATTTCACCTACAGATGCTTTGGTATCAGAATTTTGTTTGATTCTATGACAAATTTCCAGCAATGATTCCTCATTTTCATGTACAACTGTTCCGTAAAAATCTAAAAAGATGGCTTTGATTGGCATTTCTCTCCTTACCTCATTTCCTAAACTGACATGATCTGTCTTAATTTTAAACCTTTTCATGGCCATCTCCCATTAATTTGCTTAAATAAAAAACGCAGTACCCATTTCCTTGAAAGAAATGAACACTGCGTTGGTTATATGCGGTTAAGCGGGTGATGGGAATCGAACCCACAACATCAGCTTGGAAGGCTGAGGTTTTACCACTAAACTACACCCGCATATTCAATTGGCAGGGGCAGTAGGAATCGAACCCACACTGAAGGTTTTGGAGACCTTAGTTCTACCTTTAAACTATGCCCCTATTAGGAAAAACATGACAAAAAAATGGCTCCGCAGGTAGGACTCGAACCTACGACCGTTCGGTTAACAGCCGAATGCTCTACCACTGAGCTACTGCGGAACAATAATATGAAGATATTAATTATATTAATATATATTTTGCCCATTTTTCAATAAAAATTTTTATCTTTTTTTAAAAAAATTAAAATTGCCTAGTCATTCACTAGGCAATTCCATGGGTGAAGGGTTACTCTTTTATCCCTTCAAGCCAGTCTTGGTAACAATTTTTGCATAACGGCTTTTCTAAAAGATCATTTTGATGGACAAAACTTCCAAAGTAATATCCATCTTCAATGGTATCGTTACAATAGAAACATTGTTCATCCATATACAATTCCCCCTTAGAAAGCTTGTTAATAGAATGTGCAACTTTCATGAAATTACGATGGAATTCAATGGAATATAATTTTACAATAAATAATATTTCAGGTTTATTAATTTAGAAAAGTGGGTAAATATTCTTCGCGCATGTTGAGTGAATAAGGGGGAAAATTTTAATATGGGGATTATGACGAAGGAGTTTACCCAAATTAAAGAATTTGTTCAAGAAAATAAACAAAGCTTCGAACAGTCATTATTAAAAGAAGCGGTAAACGTAAAAGATAAGATAAATGAAATTCTCAAGGTAGGCAAAATTGACCTAGTCAATAACGCTCATAATCTCGTTATATATATTATTGATGGCAAGGAGAAAGAATTGCTGTTATTCGCCAAACAAGAAGGAATTGCCTGGGCGACACAGTCCATTCCTCTATCGTTTAAATTGGAATGGATTCAAGCGATTCGAAGAACACTGTGGTCCTTTGTTCATAAGTATAACGAACGATTCCACCGATTTTCAATTGAGGATTTTTTCGTTATGGAAAAGAAGATAAACAATCATATCGACGAGTTTTTAAATACCTTTTTCATTAATTATTCAACCTACAAGGATTCCTTAATTGCAGCGCAACGAAAAATGGTTGAAAATTTGTCTGTTCCCATTATTCCAATTAACAAAAGTATTTGTATCCTACCGCTAATCGGCTCGGTCGATATTTATCGCTCCAATATTCTTGAGGAAAAAGTTTTGACCGAGATTGGTAAATTACGCATTCAAACGCTGATTATGGACCTTTCTGGAATTGCTGAGATGGAAAATGACGTCATTGAACACATCATGAAAATCATTCAAGGGACGGCGTTAATGGGTTGTACCTCGGTGATTACCGGACTACGAGCAGAAGTGGTTCGAAAAATGATCCATATGGGTGTAAAGTTTGATAAAAATGCCAAAACGCTTGGCACGCTGCAGCAAGCTTTAAAGGAGTATTTAATTTTATAGCTCTTTAAAAAAAGACAGCCAAGAAAAATTCTTCGACTGTCTTTTTTAATGAGTTATAGAACCTTATCAAGAAAGTCCTTTGCACGTGTTGTTTTCGGATTAGTAAAGAACTCTTCCGGAGAGCCTTCTTCTAATAGCACGCCACCTTCAAGGAACATGATGCGATCAGCTACTTCACGAGCAAATCCCATTTCATGGGTTACGATTGCCATCGTTATCCCAGATCCGGCAAGGTCCTTCATAACGTTGAGGACTTCTTTAACCATTTCCGGGTCAAGCGCGGATGTTGGTTCATCAAACAACATCAAATTCGGTTCCATTGCTAAAGCACGGGCAATTGCCACACGTTGTTTTTGTCCTCCGGATAGACTATTTGGATAGGCTGCCTCTTTCTCAGATAAGCCGACCTTTGCAAGTAAGTCGCGGGCTTTCTTTTCCGCTACCTCGCGCGATTCCCCTTTTACCTTCATCGGAGCATAAGTTAAGTTCTCTAATACTGTCTTATGAGGAAAAAGGTGAAAATGTTGAAACACCATTCCGATCTGTTGGCGGACATTCATAATATTTGTTTTACGGTCAGTAATATCTTGGCCATCAATCCAGACCTTCCCTTTTGTTGGCTCCTCAAGTAAATTGAGGCAACGTAAAAAGGTCGATTTTCCAGAACCTGAAGGGCCAATAATCGCGACCACTTCACCAGCCGGTATGGCCGTTGAAATATTTTTCAATACCTCATTGTTTCCGAATTGCTTGGAGAGATTTTCTACTTTAATCACTGTATTTCAATCTCCTTTCGACACCCTTACCGATTAAGGTAAGAACCATGACCATCGCCCAATAGATAAAGCCGACAAAAATGAGCGGTTCAAAGTTTCGGTACGTATCAGCACCAACAACCTGGGCACGACGCATTAAATCTAAATAGCTAATTGTCGAAACAATCGCTGACTCTTTTGTTAAAGTGATAAATTCATTCATTAAAGCTGGCAAAATATTTTTTAGCGCTTGTGGAAAGATGATGTCTTTCATCATGAGATGATAAGGAATTCCGAGCGCTTGAGCTGCTTCTAATTGCCCTTTATCAACAGCCTGGATTCCTGCCCGAATGATTTCGGATATATAAGCAGATGAATTTAAACCAAAAGCCAAAATGGCTGATAAAAATGGTGAAATGTCGTATCCCGTTAGTTGCGGAATCGCAAAATAAATAATCATAAGCTGTAAAATCAATGGTGTTCCTCGGAAAATCGAGGTATATGCATCAGCGAACCAATTTAATGGTTTTAGGCGAGAGATTTTAAACAAAGCAAGAATACTACCAAATATAAAACCAAAAATAATCGAGACAATCACAAATTTTAACGTAACCCATATTCCTTCTAGGATAAAAGGAATATAAGGCACCATTTGGCTAAAATCCAAATTCATGCCTTACACCTCACTTCAACTATTTTATTCTTCTTTTAACCATTTTTCTTTTAGTTCTTCTAGTTTACCGTTCTCTTCCATCTTTTTAAGAACATTATTCACTTCTTCTACTAGCTTGCTACCTTTTGGAAAAGCAACCGCCATCCCTGGTGAGCTTGTCGTTGGGTCATCGAATCCAACTAAACCTTGTTCCGCCATATAGCCTTCTGCAACTGTTTTATCCATATAAGCGACATCAATTCGCTTCGTTAAAAGTTCTTGAATTAATACTGCTGCGTTGTCAATTGGTTTTAGCTCAAAATTTACTGTTTCTTGAATCTTTTTGGCACCTTCTTCTTGAATCGTTCCTAATTGAACGCCAAGTTTCTTCCCTTCAATCGCTTCTAATGCTGTAATGTCAGAATCTTTCAGAGTTATAAACATTTCGCCAGAGTGATGATACGGAGTGGAGAAATCAACATTTGCCTTACGTTTTTCGGTAGCTGACATTCCCGCTAAAACCATATCAACACGATTGGTTTGAAGCGCACCAATTAAACCATCAAACTTCATATCTTCAATTTTAAGTTCGTACCCAAGCTCATCAGCAATATAATGAGCTACGTCAATATCAAAGCCTTCAAATTCACCAGCTGGAGTTCTTGATTCAAATGGAGCAAAGTCAGCGGATGTTCCCATTACTAATACCTTTTTATCTGTTGTGCTATCCCTATTTGCTGCATCGTTGCTTTTAGATGTGCCACATGCAGCTAATAAAATTAATGTCAAAATCATCGTCAATGCTAGTAAATTCTTTTTCATTTTGTCTCCTCCTACGAATATATATCGATTAATAGATTTGAATTTTTATTCACTGAAATGAATTTTAACACATGTATATTTTTTTGAATAGGTACTTTATTAAAATAAAAATATTCAGATTATTATTTCTTAAAATAATAAAAAAACAGACTGACTTTTCTAAAACAGTCAGTCTGTTTCCGCTAAATTAATGGGTTACCTGCAGTTGGAGAAATGTTCGGGTCACCGCCTGGCTGGATCATCGTACTAATCATTTCCAATTCAGCCAAATCGACATTCAACACACTTGCCGTTTCATCTCTTTCATCATTATTCTTGGTCTTCTCATTTTCCTTTACCATTTTGCACCACCTTTTCAAAAGTAGTGTTTGAAAAGGCTTCTTTTTTATACACGAGAATGTTTAAACTCTTCCTTAATTTGCTGTAGAAGTTCCTTATTTGTTAAAATTTCATATCCCGTCAACGCCATTGCCTTAGCGCCTAGCATCATCGCTTCACGCGCTTGTTCACTCATCGCAGCTTCCCGGAATTCGTGGGTATGGCAGGCATATGCCTCGTTGCAAATTTTAATATAAGGATGAATCGACGGCACATGCTGACTGACATTGCCCATATCTAGCGATCCAGATCCATCACGGTCAGTATGGATTTCTTCAGTTGGCACGCCAAGGGCGATGAGTTCTTTGGTAAACGCCTCTGATAAGTGGTTATTCGTAATCATGTCATCGTAAGAAAATTCATAGTTTGAAATTTTTACTGTAGCGCCAGTTTGTAATGCAGCACCTTCCGCACAACGTTTTACTTTTTCAACCAATTCATTTAAATAATCACGTTTGCCAGCTCTAACATAAAATTGCGCGACTGCATAGTCAGGTACGACATTGGCTGCTTTTCCGCCTTCAGTGATAATTCCATGAATTCTTGCATCAGACTTGATATGCTGTCGTAATGCATTGATGCTGTTGAAGGTTTGCAGAACGGCATCTAATGCATTAATCCCTAAGTGTGGACTTGCTGCCGCATGCGATGACTTTCCAAAGAATTCAAATTGAATCGCGTCCATTGCTAATGAAGAGCCGCTTTTCAAATAACGATCGAGTGGGTGAACCATCATCGCTACATCAACTCCGTTGAAAATGCCCTCCTCAGCCATCGTCACCTTCCCGCCCTTTGTTTCTTCCGCTGGAGTTCCAAAAACAATTACTTTCCCGCCAGTTTCCCGGATCACTTTGCTTAGTCCAATTCCAGCAGCAATCCCCATTGTACCAATTAGATTGTGGCCACAAGCATGTCCAACTTCAGGTAGCGCATCATATTCAGCCATAAAACCAATCACTGGCCCTTCTTTCCCACTATCATATGTAGCTGCGAAAGCGGTTGGTAGATTGCAAGTACCAATTTCAATACTGAAGTCGTGCTTTTTTAGTGTTTCTGTTAGAATCGCACAAGCTTTAAATTCCTCGTGGCCAAGCTCCGGATTTTCCCCGATATAAATACTAATATTATAAAAATCGTCGCGAAAGCGCTCGATCTCATCGATAATTCTCTGTTTCATAGATCTATCTCCCTTCAGTTTTACTTAATAATCATACACCTAAATGTTTATTTATTAAATAGTAAATTTAGTTTTGACATATTTGTGAAATAGCTCACAAAATAATTTCCATATGCTATACTAAACATGTGAAAAGATTCACAATAATTAACACGCAAGCAAAATTTCATCAATTCATTAACCATTTAGGAGGGAACGCTTGTGTTTAACTTTATCTATTATGAATTTAGAAACTGGTGGTTAGGTGAGACTGTGGATATGATGGATGAGTTTCAACGTATGGAATCGCAGCATACCCGAGTTCACTATGATGATGATATATACGAAGTGATTAGAATCATTCATTAAACTATTAATAAGAGAAGCAATCGTCAAAATAACGAGCGCTTCTCTTTTTTTACCCTAATTTTCATTCAGATAGGCCCAAGCATACTGTGCATATAACTCTGCACCAGTTGCTAATGCCTCTTCATCGATGTTGAATTTTCCATGATGGTGGGCCCACTCAGTATCTTTATTAGGATTGCCACTTCCTACAAGGGCGAAGCTACCCGGGGCTTCATCTAGATAAAAACTAAAGTCCTCCCCACCCATTGTCGGCTTTTCATGGTAGATGACGTCCTTCCCGAAGGCTTCTAAAGCCACTTTTTGAACAAGCAAAGCACTAGATTCATCGTTCAGAACAGCCTGTGTTCCACGAATGTATTCAACTTTAACCGTTGCACCATACATTGCCGCAACATTTTCAGCATAATGATGTAACTGAGTTTCAATATGTTCTCTTGTTTCTGAGTTAAAGCAGCGAACTGTCCCTTCTATAACAGCATTCTCCGCTATAACATTAAAACGGGTGCCAACGACCATTTTACCGATGGTTAATACAGCTGGGTGTTGAGCGTCTATCGTTCTAGAAACAATCGATTGGACATTCATGACAAATGAAGAAGCAACGATTGCTGCATCTATGCAGTCATGTGGCATTGCGCCATGCCCACCCTTCCCTTTAAATGTGACTTTAAAAAGATCCGCTGAGGCAAATGAGGGACCAGGTGTGCAGGAAATCCGGTGGGTAGGCATTTGTGACCAAATATGAATTCCAAATACATTATCGACGTCAACCATTGCCCCTTGTCGGACCATTTCCTTTGCGCCTTGTGCAATTTCCTCAGCAGGTTGAAAAATCAGTCGAACATTGCCTGGAATCTCCTCTTTTATTTCATTTAAAGCTTTTGCCGCTATCATTAGCATGGCCGTGTGAGCATCGTGACCGCAAGCATGCATCTTTCCCGCTTCTTTAGAGGCATATGGCAAATCTGTATTAAGTTCCTCAACAGATAAGGCATCCATATCTCCACGCAAAGCCACGGTCTTCCCCGGCTTACCGCCTTGTATTTCCGCAATTAGCCCAGTCGGTTCTGTTTTGCGGTATGGGATTCCTAGCCTGTCAAGATAATCGCACACAAACGCTGTCGTTTGATATTCCTCCCATGAAAGCTCTGGTTGACTATGAAATTTTCTTCTTAACGCTATTAACTCATCTTGATAGTTCAGTATGGCTTCTTTTATTTTTGCATGAATCATAGCTGTTCTGCCTCCGTTAACTTTTTTGCTACTTCGTAAAGAACATTTACTGCATTGGCGATATCACGGGAATCGGACCATTCCTCGGGACAATGGCTAAGGCCATTTTTACTAGGAATGAAAAGCATCCCAACATCGGTATAGTCCGAAAACACCATTGCGTCATGACCTGCTCCGCTGTTGATAGAAGTAAATGGTAGATTCAATCTTTCACTCGTTTCTTTTAAAAGAGAAACAATCGATGAATTCATAGCTTTTGGCTGGATATAAAGCTGTTCTATGACAGAAGCTTCAATGCTGGTACCTTGGTATGAAGCGATTAATTTTTTTACCTTTTCTACCACATTAAGAACATGCTCTTCATTCCCGGATCGAATGTCGACCGTGAAGACTACTTTATCAGGAATGACGTTCGCTCCGTTCGGGTAAACATTTAGTCTGCCAGTGGTGATGACGGTTCCTTCCCCTTCTTCCTTAGCTAACTCAGGGAATTGTGCAATCATTCCCGCAGCGGCAACTAATGCATCCGCCCGTCTGTCCATCGGTGTTGTGCCAGCATGTCCAGCTTGCCCATTTACGGTTACCTCTAGTTGTGTCAGACCGACAATGGCCTCAACTACGCCTATTGGGATATTTTTTTCCTCGAGGATTGGTCCTTGCTCTATATGCAATTCAAGGAACGCTTTAATAGACTTTGTGTCCCTTTGTGTCGGAAGAGACGAATCAAGTCCGATTTTTTCCATTGCTTCAACAGTAGAGACTCCGTCTTTATCTCTCAGGTTTTTGAAATCTTCCTCACTTAGTAACCCGACCATGCCCCTTGAACCCATTAGTCCTCCACCAAATCTAGAACCTTCTTCTTCTATGAGCGCTATGACTTCTAATGGGTATTTCGGTGTAAGTTTATTTCTCACAAAAAGGGCGGCCACCTCTAATCCTGCTATCACTCCTGCAGGACCATCATAGGCTCCACCGTTTGGAACGGAGTCAAAATGCGACCCGATTAGAACACTTGGAGCATTGGGGTCTGAACCTTCTAGTTTACCAAAAATATTCCCAAGCCCATCTTCGCTGACTTGAAGGCCATATTCCTTCATCTTATCCTTTATATAATTCCGTGTTTGTAAATCTTGTTGGCTATAAGTTAATCGGGTTGTACCATTACCTGGTGTGGCGGTGAATTCACTAATCGTATTGATATGGCTTTCAATTCGTTCTTCTAAATGATGCATTTTTAATAACACTCCTATTAATATAGAATAGGGCGGAGCAAAGCTCACACCCATTCCATAATTATTTTAAGAACCCAACAAAGATACCTGCTAGAATAACCGATACGATGGTGACGGTGATGAATCCGCCGACGAGCATTGGAGGAAGCATACGGCTTGTTAGCATTTCTCTTTCTTTTTCATCGTCCGTCAAAGCTTTGATGACCTCTGCGGTAATAATGTAATCTGCAGGGAATCCGTATAGAGCAGTTAGGGATACGGCAAATGCCATTTCCTTGCTCACCTTTAACAATTTTCCTGCGATGAAAGAGAAAATGTACATCCCAATGACCCCTAACACGATTGTTCCGACAAGAGGGTAAAGAATATCGAGCATCATCGTTGGCGTCGCTTTCTTTAATCCGTCGAAAATGAATAGCATAAGTCCCATAATCGCAAAGCCGAATCCGTTAGCCTTTTGTAAAACCTGCTTTTCAAGGAAACCAATGCTTGATGCAATCACTCCAAACAACAAGCAAAGCACAAATGGGCTGATCGATACGATCGGTGCTAAAAGAGTTGAAACTTGATAGGCTAGGAAAGCCACTAAAGCTAATCGGAAAAACTTAAAGAAATCGGTATTATATTTTTCAGGCATATTTTTAAATAACTTTAGTTCAGTTGTTGGAGCTACAGTAGCAGCAATTTCTGCAGAGGCCTTTTTCTGATCCTCATCTTTTAGTTCTCCATTACGATACTGCTGCAATAGGCGCTTGCCTTCCTTTTTCAGAACAATTGAAGTTAACGGATAGCCGGCAAAACCTTGCATAACGTAAATCACGATTGCGAAGACAGAAAGTGAAACTAGCCCTGCTTCCTTTGCCCCTTCAGACATGATTAATGCGGATACGACACCCCCGACTAAAGGTGGGATAGCTACGACTACTGTATTGAAACCAAATAGTAATGTTCCAACTCCAAATAATAGGGCGATAATTCCGAGGATTCCGGAAAGTGCAATAATAATCGTCTTCCACTGATTCTTTAATTCCTGTAGTGAAAGTAGCGTGCCCATATTGGTAATTAACAGATACATTAACATCGTCGCTACAACAGGTGGTACGCCGGCTAATTCTACAATGTTTTGTGGAAAAAACGTCCAATAGCCTAGAAGAAACAAAGTCGCACAAATGAAAATAGATGGTACCCACGCTTTTGTTCTAACTGCAACAAAATCTCCAATAAATAAGATCAATAATAAAATGACTAATGCTAGCATCTGAGACATATGTACCCCTCCATTTTCTTTTTGGTTTTATTTTTTCGGGTTACGAAAAATAATTGATAGGTAGAATACTAATATAATTTTACTTTTCAGTCAATAAGATTTTTCAGAAAATTCTTGAAACCGTTTTCAACCTCGGTTATAATAGGTCTTTTGTTCTACAACTTTGATATAAAAAATACCCCATTTTCCATGGGGTATCTCTCCTCAACCAACCGCAAGTTTACGGGATTCGCTATTTGAATGGTGCTGTTTCGTATAAAGTTCATGATAATAACCATTCCGTTTCAGCAAACTCTGATGATTTCCACTTTCAATTATTTCGCCATTTTTAATCACAAAAATCTTGTCTGCATGCAAAATCGTCGATAACCGATGGGCAATCATAATAATGGTTTTATCAGTCGAGAATTGATTTATTGACTCTTGAACAAGCTTTTCACTTTCATTATCTAGGGCACTGGTTGCCTCATCTAAAATGATCAATGATGGATTTTTCAAAATGACACGTGCTAAGGCAATTCGCTGCTTTTGACCACCGGAAAGTTTGATGCCACGCTCACCTATTTCAGTATCATAACCATCAGGCAGTGCCGTAATAAAATCATGCGCGAATGCTTTCTTCGCAGCTGCTACCATCTCTTCATCGGTTGCATCTAATTTTGCTAATTTAATATTATCTTTGATTGATGTGCTGAATAAGAAATTATCTTGTGTGACGATACCCATATGTTCTCTTAAACTGGCGATTGAATAGTCTTTGATATTTATATCATCAATTAGAACTTCCCCTTTTGTTGTATCGTACATTCTAAGGAGCAGCTGGAGAATCGTACTTTTCCCACCACCACTCTCACCAACAAACGCATAAGTCTTCCCTTTTTCCATTTTTAGTGAGAGATTTTTGATAATATTGTCAGTTCCATTGTAGGAAAATGTTACCTTTTGAAACTGAATAGATTGTGTGAAATTCTGCAACTGAACTGGATGTTCTTTTTCGACAATCGTCTTTGTTGTTTGAAAAAAATCAAAAATCCTTTGCCATGCGACACTGCCTTCTGTGATAGCTGGATAAGCATTGACGAGGGCAGCTACCGGGCTTCTCATTTTATCGACATACGCGAAAAAGGCAATCAAGCTACCCGTCGTTAACTGTCCATCCAGTACAAATAAGCTAGCGATCATTGCAACCACAAACGGCGTCATATCGCTTAGAACATTGACAGATGAAATCATAAACGCATTCACTTTAGCATGCTTATCTGTCAGTTTATCAAAATGAGCTAAATGCTGGTCTAATTCCTCTTGATCATGTTTTTCAGAAGCAAATAGCTTCGACAGGAATGCTCCTTGAATTTTTTCAAAAATGAACCCGCTCATAACAGAACGATAGCTCATCATGCTTCTCGTGGATTGTTTAAATTTTTTTGATAAAAGATGGGCCAAAATGAATTGAAAGCCGACTAAGAAAACCGATAATATTGTCAGTTTAATATCCAAGGTGAACATGACCGTCACGACAAAAATTAACACAATCATCTCTATCCAAATGTTTCCGAAAACCGCTGTTAAAAAGCCTCTTACCTTTTCAATATCATCAAAAAACCGGGTGCCAATTTCACCACTTTTGTTGTCAACGAAGTACTTCGCGTCTAAAGAGTGAACTTTTTTAAAGGCATCCTTGCGTAGACTTTTGATAATTTCGTTATTCGCTTTATGGATACAGAACTGTCTAACAAACTCCATCGGCGCACGGATTACTAGGAATACAATGAGCATACTTGCGGCAATCCAAATTAATTGTTCTAGTTTTTCTGTTCGAGTCAATAGATCGTTTTGGAGAAGGTTGTCGAAGATGTATTTTAAAATTAATGGCACAAATAATGGGATGAGGAACCGAAACAGACTACCAACAAATCCAATCAGGTAAAGTCCTTTTACACTTTTGACATATGGGAAAAACGATTTGAAATCATTCATGATCAAAACTCCTTACATAGTTTGTGAATGATTTCATTTTACGGTTGATTGGAGGATACCAAACCGCATAGTTAAAGGGTAGCTACCGCATCAATTTAGAGGTGTACCGCAACAAGATGGGGGTGGTACAAATAAAAATCCCCCTTTTAAAGGGAGATTTTTGATTGTATGAAACTCTTTAATTCTTCAACGTTTGGAATGTCACGCTTTGGAAGGATATAAGCACTGACAGCACTATTGTATAGGTATAAATGATGTTGGTCCTCCTTGAAATCTTTGATACCGGACCAATTCACCTTCGTTTCTCCGTTTTTAGTTGTGTCGATGAGCCCCTCATCCGAGATATGTAATATGTGTTCGCCAAGCAAATCGTCATTTCTGCCTTCCCTAGTCATCTTTCTAACTTGTTTAACGACGTGGCTATAGAAATACTTTGGAAAAAAAATATACCAAAGAATAGCAAATAATAGGAATATCGGAAGTGAAATGGTTAACGGAATATCAGATATAAGCGAAAGGACGTAACCGAAAAGCAATAAGGTAATCGGTGTAAAAATTCGTTGAATCATCAAAGCCTTGTTAGCAGACTTTGAATTTTTCATATGAAACAAATTAAAGTTTAAATAATCTTTTTCTGTCAGATTGTATTTTAGCTCCATTCTTGAATCACCTTTACGTATTTTTTTATAGTATAACAAATTATTCGTTTAATGATAGCAATCTGACACTCACACTTTCATATTGAAACAAAAATTTGTACAAACTAGAAAAACGAAGGAGGGATTTCTAATTGTAAAACGTATTTTTAAAACCCTTATTCTTTTCATTTGTATTTATTTGGTTTATGCCACCGTTTTTGCGGCAGTCATTTTTTATTATAAAGAACCTGGACATAGTAACTATGCTAAGAAACATCCTGTTGAACGCTTTTATGGAAAAAATACTTCTCAGGATCGCGTGGTTCTTTTAGAAGAAAAGAAGTTTTCGGCATTGGCTCGGATTAATTTAATTGAAAATGCGCAAGAATCGATTGATGTTGCTTATTATGCGATTCACAAAGGATATATTAGCGATTTATTAATCGGCATGATATTGGATGCAGCTGACCGCGGTGTGAAGGTGCGGGTTCTATTAGACGGGATATTCCATAATTTACGTGGAGAATACAAAGGCATACTGTATGCCTTTATCGGTCATCCCAATATTGAAATTCGGTATTACGAGCCGTTTAAACCTTTAAAGCCTTGGACATGGAATAATCGTTTTCACGATAAACTACTGATGGTTGATTCTAAGTATGCTATCATCGGTGGTCGAAACATTGGCAATCGCTATTTTATCCAGGAGGGTGACAAAGCGCCAACCAGTGACCGGGATGTGCTAATTATGAATACAGACCTGCAAAATGCTGCAACAAGTGTCATCGCCGAGATGGAAGGTTATTTTGATGAGGTTTGGAAGCATCCTTATACCGTTAATCCAGTTAAAAAATTATCATCAAGCCAGTATGAAAAGGGTGTTGAAAAAAGTAGGCAGTTAAAAGATAAGTTTCATCAATTGCAGGATTTAGACCCTAAATTATTCCATCGTAACTACGATTGGATGAAATTGTCGGTACCAACAAAAAATATTACTTTTCTGCACAATCCACTGCAACGTTTTAATAAGGAGCCATGGATTTGGGAGGAATTGAACAATTTAATGGCATCCGCTAAGAAGTCAATCGTGATTCAAAGCCCGTACATCATCCCGACAAAGCAAATGCGAAAATTTGAAGGTGAATTGGGGGTTGGGAATGAAAAAGTAACAATTTTAACCAATTCATTGGCTTCCACCGCTAATGTAATTGCTTTTTCAGGCTATATTAGACATCGCGATGAGTTGATTAAGCGCGGTTTTCATGTGCTGGAATATCAAGGCCCAGATTCCCTACATGCCAAAACCTTTATGTTTGATGACCGGTTGAGCGTGGTTGGCGCGTTTAATATGGATTCTCGCTCCACCTTTCTGAACACGGAATCTATGGTGGTGATTGATAGCATAGAGTTTGCTAACGTGTTAGGTAAAGAGTTAGAGTATTATTTCGACAAAAGCTTGGAGGTCACAAAAGGTGGCGGATATTGGAAGGGCACGAATGTCGATGAAGGCGAGTTTTCCTTTGTGAAATCCGCTGGCGTTAAAGTGTTGAGTTATGTAACGATGTTATTTCAGCATTTGTTGTGATTGTCGGTAATGATTGAGGACAAATTCTTTTCTTTTGGGAAGGGAAATGTCCTCAAGATGGCTTATTGAGGACATTTTATCAGCTTCGAATGAACTGAAATGTCCTCAATCCCCTTTTTGAACTTCATGATTATTGGCAATCATCCCCCTAAGTATCTCAATGCTTTTCAAATCTTTCGCACGAAGCTTGCGTCCAGTCCCTTCTTCGTACACTAACTTCTCTTCCAATAGCTGCTCTAAGCTCAAAACATGGGCTGTGATTCCTTCCAACCTAAGTGGCTCCGCCTGGAGTGCATTCCTCTGCCATTCCCAATCCGGAAACCCGTTTGCTATAATTCGACCATCTTCTGTTAAGTTAACAAAAACAAGGCTGATATCGACATTATTTTTAAGAAAGTCCGTTTGGAACTTCCCAATCGGAATCAGCTGATAACCCGTTGCAACTAACAGCTGTTCTAGCGTTTCCCGATTCGAAGTCAATGTAACTAAATCAAGATCCGAATGTTCCCGGGTTATTTTTCCGATGTGAAAATCAATCGCCCAACCGCCACGCAACCAAAACGTTACACCTTGAGATTGCAATAGATCGGACAATTCCTTTAATATTCTTAACTGAGTAAATGTTTGTTCATTCACTTATAATCACACTCCTTTACCAAAATATTCTCTCTCCAATTTAAATCCCCTCTTTCTTTTCTGAAAAAATTCATGCATTAAGGTGAAGTATTGTAAAATGGAAAATAGAATAGATTAAATAACTAGGTGGTAAGGGGGATCTTATGAAGGTATTGGAAACTGAAAAATTGATTTTAAGGTGGTTAACAGTCGAAGATGCACCGTTTATTCTCCAATTATTAAACGAACCCTCTTGGATTAGATTTATTGGCGATAAAGGCATTCGCACTCTTGAGGATGCTCGGAACTATATAGTGGACGGTCCAATCGATATGTATGCCCGATTGGGATTCGGACTCTACCTAGTAGACTTAAAGGAAAGTCAAACCCCTATTGGGCTATGCGGTTTGATTAAAAGAGTTACTTTAGTTGATATCGATATTGGCTTTGCCTTTCTTTCGGAATACCAGTCGAAAGGATATGGTTATGAGGCTGCGGCAGCTACCTTGGAATATGGGAAAGAGCAGTTAGGTCTTAAAAGAATCGTCGCCATCACCACCCAAGATAATCAACCATCCGGCAAGCTTCTTGAGAAAATTGGCATGAAGTTCGAGGGATTAGTTAGGCTATCCGATGAAGAACTGAAATTGTTTGCAGTTGATTTTTCATAATACGAAAAAAGCACTTCCGCTTAAGAAGTGCTTTTAAATATCTTTCGTAAAGATAATCTCCATAGCCTGGCTCTCCAATATTAAACAGCCCGCTTCCTTATAATTTAGTTTTCGGTAAAAATGCTGAGCATTTTCATCCGTTTGAGTCGAGGTCATCACAAGATTAAAACCTTTGCTTTTCATCTCATTTTCCCAAAAGTGTACCAAATCTCTCCCCCAACCCTTTGAACGATATTCTTGATCGATAAATAGCATATTCATAAACGGAATATTATCCCAAAAATAACCATAGCGAAGCCAACCGATTCTCTCGTTTTCATCATTTTCTAGAATAATCAGTTCCTTCGCAACTATTTTTCCGAGAATAAGTTCCTTGGGCAAATGTTTGTCTTTTATTTTTATAAAATCGTAATCCGAGTCGTTTGCATAACGGATGCTCATCTTCATTCCTCCATCGAATGTCACATAATCAGATGATAAATTTTGAAAGTTAGCCAAAATATGATGATTAGCCACACCATGATAATCAGCGAACCTACAATCCAATTTTTCGGCTTGCCTTTTTTCATCATTTGGTTTGCCTGTTCCTCGCAATCAAGAATGACTTGCTTTGGGATCATTTTTAAGGCAAGGAAGATTCCTAGTGGCACGAGAATGATATCGTCTAGATAACCAAGAATTGGTATGAAGTCTGGAACTAGGTCAATTGGGCTGAATGCATATGCTACTACGCAGATGATAAAAACTTTAGCATACCATGGTACCCTGGTATCTTTCGATGCTAGATATAGAATAAATATTTGTCGTTTTAAATTTTTTGCCCAAGCTTTGATTTTTCCCATGATAACTCCTTTACTTTTTCAACCCGCTTAGAATTTCCTTTTTCATTTCTCAGCTTTTTCTTTAAAATTTTACCACAGTTGTCTATTCACTTTGAGAGTATCACCCAAAAAAGTGACCCAATAAATACATTAACTTTTGGTTTAGAGGAAAAATAACGAATGTAATAAAATTTTAGTAATAAGAGGGTCTAAGAAATGAACAAGAAACTTGAAGAAGAAAATGAACTTTGGACCAAAATTTGTCGTATCCGCGAAGAAATGGTTCGAATAGCTACAGAAAAGAATTATGATTTTCTTGATGATGAAGTTTTATACTTAAGTCAAGCTTTAAACAAACTTTTGAACGAATATGAAAAACTATTACATAGAAAATAAAAAATTCTAGCCAATGAAAAGTTCCATTTCCCATCTTCTTTGATTAGTTCATAGTTTATTTTTTACTATAGACTCTGGTGAAAGTAGAGTCGAATTATCATGAAGTAATGCCACAACGGTAGTTCTCTTATCAGTTCCTCCATAATCCTTAATTTGCATCACCTCAACAGGTACCCACTTTCTTTTCCAGTTTAATAAAAAAAGAGGCTTAATATACAAATTAGGCATCTTGTATATTAAGCCTCTTTTTTTAAGTCTTCTTTTATTCCCAAATTTGATCCAATTGATCTGAATAAAAATCAATGGCCCTTTTATATTTCAGAATGGAAGGGTCAGTGCTAGTATCCGTTAGATTTTTTAACAGAATCTCCATCGCCTTGTCATGTTCTTTAAGATTATATAAGGTCATTGAATAGAATACTTGAAGGGCACGATTATTTGGGAATAATTCTGTCCCTTTGACTAAAGTTTCTCTTGACTTTTCATATTCTCCTAGCGTTCGATATGTACTGCCTAATCCTAATAGAGCTCCTTCTAAATCACTGCCTGACAACCCCAATTTTATAGCATTTTCATAATAAGGAACTGCATTGGATTCCTCACCTAGTACATCATGGCTCCAGGCGCATTGATAATTTAGGAATGCGTCATCAGGGAATTCTTTTACCAATCGGAGAAATATATCATTAGATTCTTTATAATGCCCGCTCTTTCTTAAATCAATTGCTCTTGCTATTTCTTTCTCCATTCCATCCATCCCTAAACTATTTTTTCTTGGCAATCTCTTCCCTTAATTTTTTTATTTCTTCGGTTTGTGCCAAAATATTTTTATTTACCCCTCTAATAACATCATAGATTGCTAGAAAACCAACAAACAACAATCCTATAAATAAAAATTCCATTCTTCTCCCCTCCAAATACATCTACCTAATAAGACGCTCAAACATGCACAAAAGTTTCCATTAGACAGCGGTGCTGCGCTAGAATTACTTTAGTTCGACAACAAATGTATAGGAAACGGATCCGTTCGCCCAATTTGCGATAACTTCATATATATATTTACCTGATTCTGATGGAACAATGATTTGATTGACATCTAGTTGAATTTCTTTAAGGCGGCGCCCTTCTTCATTCCATAAGTAGACTGCCGCTATGTCTGGATCTTTTTCGATTTTAATACCGAGTTTTTGATTTGGTTTGACGTGAATTGGTTCTAAATATTGAGCCATTTGGGAAGGTCCAGCATGGTCTGTTTGAACAGTCTCCATTCCCAACCCCTTTCTCCGCTCCCATTTGTAGCCACCCTCTTCAATCGGAAATTCATCTTCACCAATCGTGATGAATGCAGCCATGTGTGGGGGAAAATTCTCATCGGTTAGATCTGTTGCGTATAACTTAAAAATAAAATAGGGTCCAACACCAATTATCAGTAAACAAAAAAAACCTAACAAGAGAACTCTCATTTTCAAAGCGATAACTCCTTCAGCTTTTTTTTCACCTTTAAAAAATACTATTTTGACTGGCATATAAAAATCTAACTTTATCAATTAATTATACATTAAAGTTAAGAAGATTCTAAACTTTTTGTAAAGTTTTTACAAAACTGGAGGATTACAATAAATCCAAGTCTAATATAGTTTATAAAATATTCTAATGGATTGGGGGAAAACATTAATGAAAAAGTTATGGATTATCACTTTCATTTTCATTTTATTATCTGGATGTAATCCCGCTAAGGATACTGTTAAACAAGAGGATATTGATATCAATATTAAAAATGTGAAAATTAATAATGAAATAACAGATTCTGAAACATCGATAAATCATTTATTCGTATTGGGTAAGGTATGGGGATTTTTAAAATATTACCATCCAAATGTAGCAGCCGGAAAGTTTGATTGGGATGCCGAATTGATGAATGTCCTTCCGCAAATTCTTGAATCTGATAGTTCACAGGAAAGGGATCGTGTATTAACAAATTGGATTACAAGATTAGGTACTTTTGATGAGGAAAAAAATCAAGCTATTGAAGAGGACATTATTTTTGAACCAGATTTAAATTGGATTTCCGAATTAAATTTTGAAGAAAGGTTAGAAACAAAACTAATTCAGATTAAAAATGCAGAAAGACCAAATGAACATCACTATGTGTACTTAGCTGAAAATGTTGGCAACCCTGTTCTAAATGAAGATTCATATGATTCTATGAGTTTCGAGAATGACGGGTACCGCCTATTGTCATTATATCGCTACTGGAATATCATTGAATATTTTTTTCCGTATAAGAATTTAATCGATGAGGATTGGGATGGGGTCCTGCAAGAATTTATTCCTAAATACATATCCGTTTCGAATGAACTAGATTATAAACTAACCATCTTAGAACTCATCGGTCGTGTTCATGACACTCATGCGAATATTTGGATGCAAGACGCTACATTAAATGAGTTCTGGGGAATACACTCTGCCCCGTTAAGACTTTCTTTTATTGAAAACAAACCCGTTGTCACAGGGTATTATGATGATGAGTTTGGTGAAAAGTCAGGTCTAATCAATGGTGATGTCATTATCAAAATTAATAATCAACCTGTTGAAGAAATCATCGAGGAAAAACTGAAGTATATCCCGGCTTCTAACTATCCAACAAAATTAAGAGATCTAGCGCCAAAATTATTACGAACAAATGAGGAAAAATTGAATGTTGAATTTATTAGGGCTGGGAAAACGAACCAAGCCCAATTAGAAGTATATTCATTATCTGTTTTAGGAAACCCTAGCGGATATTTAAAGTCCGATAAAGATGGTTTTAAAATGTTGGACTCCGAAATTGCCTATCTCTACATTGGCAATTTATTTGAAAGTGATTTACCAGACATATTGGAAAAAATTCAAAGGACGAAAGGTTTAATTATTGATATTAGAGGTTATCCTTCCGATAATGTCCTATATACCTTGGCCGAATTTTTACTCCCTGAAAAAACAGTGTTTACAAAGATTTCAAACGGAAGTATAGAAAACCCTGGTCTCTTTAAAATCGTTCGTGCATTAGAGGCTGGAAAAAAAAATAAAGACTATTATAAAGGAAAAGTTATTATTCTTGTAAATGAACAAACCCAAAGTGCATCAGAATTTGATGCGATGGCGTTTAGACAAGCACCCGGAGCGATTGTGATTGGCAGTACCACGGCAGGTGCCGATGGGAATGTATCGTTTTTTGATCTTCCAGGCGGAATTAATACGGCTCTATCAGGAATCGGCATCTATAACCCAGATGGGTCAGATACCCAAAGAGTTGGGATACTTCCGGATATTATCGTGGAACCGACAATAGAGGGAATTAGACAGAAGAAGGATGAGGTGCTTGAAAAAGCGATATTATTACTAAACGATGAATAGGTAGATTAACCAAATCGGTCACCAAGAATAAGCCTTGGTGACCGATTGTATTAATTTTGATTATTTATTTCCTGGTGCTGGTTTATCGACACCTTTAACATGGTGTCGATGCCCATTTTCTTCACTTGTATAAAAATCATAATAATGGACATGCATCCCATTACCTACTGGAATGGCTGGTCCGGAATAAGCCTTATAATGATGAGTATGACCATCTTCAAAAACGACATAGCCCTCTGTATAATGAATATGGCCATGATCAGCAGTAGGGATTGGCGGCGATGTTACATCTAAACATTGATGAACATGTCCAGCCTCCACGGAAGTATAATCAACTGAACCATGGTTATGATGAGGTACAAATCCATTTACAAAATCATCTTTACCAATATTAGCCATTATTTACCCTCCTTATAGAAATTCTTTAATACAGGGTATTGTTAAAATTTTTCAATTATGAACGGACAAATTGTTAAAATTTAGATACTTTCAAAAGTGTAAGTAGGAAAACTTTGAGTGGTGTGGTTTAGATAGATTTAGTGGCTGGTGTTAAGAATTTTACAAAATGAAAGCAGCCACCCGCTTGTTCAACAATTGTGTAGCCCATTTTTTGGTAGAGACGTATCGCAGAATCCCAGTCTTCGTTTGTTTCCAAGACTATTTCCGTTAGTTTTTTCGCTAATGCAACAGATTCGAGATATTCAATCATTCTTTTGGCGTATCCTTTACCACGGAAATCTTTTAAAACCGAAATCCTAACAATTCTGCCACAAGTTGGTGATTCTTGGATTAGTCCGCCGGTACAAACATATAGTCCTTCGTATTGGCCAATGACAAAGGTATCGCCGTTTTCGATAAAGGTTTTGTAGGGATGGTGCGTGTCTGGGATAAAGGATTCATGAATATTGCCGAAACGTTCGAAAAGTCCTTGATAAATAATTTGTTTGGCCATATATTGGGTTACTTGGTCTATGGTTTCCAATTTTAACATGGTGATTCCGCCTTTGATAGAATTATAGAGTTTATTGTACCAAATTCTCCTTTGAAACTGTATTAATCTCTCAGGACATGCATACATATGAAAATAGAATACTGAGACAAGGGGTTTTGGCCATGAATAAATTTTTGAGTTTAGTCGGAGTGCTATTATGCCTAGGGTTGGCATTTTATTATGATTCCTCGACGGCTTCACTAACGAATGAATTTCGCGCATCTATCCTCTATACCCCTGAGGAAATGGAGACCGTTTCTATGCAGGATGAGGTTAGGATTGAGGAAGAAACTGACGAAACTGACCAAACTGAAGGCATTATTCCAACCTTTGAATATCTTTTGGAAAAAACCGAAGAACTGGACGGTTATGTGGTCGAAACCTACCGTGAATACGAATTTTACCGAAATGACAATGGTCAGTTGCTAAAAAAAATTCCCACTAAGCACTTGGATTTTATTAGGTATAAGAAGACGGAAGCTAAGCCATTCGTGCGATAGGGAGTGCTCTTTTGGTAGCTGACTATTTGGGATATGTCTAGGGAAGTTTTATATGAGCAACTTGAATAGAAATGCTCAGAGCTTTAATTGCTCTGAGCATTTTTGTGTTATGCCTCTTTTTGGGCTACTTTTGCTGAATCTAGGGATCGTGCAAACCCTTGCAGCATGTAGGCCATATGGACAATCCCGTCCTCGAAGTCTTGTAATCTAATGGCTTCGTTTGGCGCATGCACCTTTGAACCAACCCAGCCCACACCTGTACTGATAATCGGCAGCTGTAACTTTTCGCCAAATTCAAACATCGGTCCAGTTCCCGCTGAGTTCGGTGCGAGAATCGCTTCACGACCATAAACTTCCTTTGCCGTTGAAGTGACATGGGCAATAAACGGATGGCTAAAATCTGAGCGATATGCCTTTTGTCCGTTGACCATAGTGACTTCAATATCATGGAAACTGTGTTTTGCTAAGTGCTTTTGCACGCAAGCTAAAATATGATCCGGATCTTGTCCAGGAACTAGGCGACAGTCAACTTTTGCCGTGGCGTTTTTAGGAAGAACCGTTTTGGCTCCTTCTCCTGTATAGCCGCTGACGATTCCACAAATGGTCATCGTTGGCTCTAGCACCATCGCTTCTCTTGGGTCTTGGCCTTTTTCCTTCGTAATCAACGGCCGTTTTAAACCATAAAGGTTGGAAACCGCTTGTTCATTGAAGGGTAGTGCATGTACTGCTTCAAGAACCTCAGCCGAAGGTGCCTCAACTCCATCATAAAATCCTTCTACTAAAATTTCATTTTGCTGATTTTTCATAGTTGCAAGCGCTTGGACAAGTCGCCATGCGGCATTATCGACATATGCTCCTACCGATGAGTGCATGTCGATGTCCGCCCCGGTGGCCGTCATCTCTAAGTAGGCCATTCCCTTGATGCCGGCGACCATGCTAATTCTATCCTGCTCGTCTTTGCCACCAAATTCCCAAATACAAGCATCCGCTTGGAAACGGTCTTTGTATTTTAGTAGATATGGGGCAAGGTTAGGGGAACCAACCTCCTCTTCCCCTTCAATAAGAAACTTTATGTTGCAAGGTAAGCCACCTTCAAGTTTTTGGAGCGTTTTAATGGCCGTTAATCTTGCCACCAAATCCCCTTTATTGTCAGCTACTCCCCTTGCAAACAGCTTGCCATCTCGAATGGTCGGTTGAAACGGCTCGGATTCCCATTCACCCAGTGGTTCCGGCGGTTGAACGTCGTAATGGTTGTAGAATAGTAGTGTTTTTGAAGAGTCCCCATGATCGCCGGCTGGAAAGAATCCATAGACGACAGGGTTTCCACCTAGGTCGTTGAGTACTTCTGTTTCTCCACTTGCTTCACGAATCATCCTTACAACATATTCGACGGTTTCAGGTATGGCTTTGTTTTGTGCTGAGATTGTTGGAAATTGCAAGTATTGCGATAGTTGATCGATAGCTTGTTCCAGTGAGTTGGTTACTTCAACTCTTAATTTTTGAAGATTGTTCATTTGGGAGCTCCTTTCGGTTGTAGGTTAGTTATTATTTCGCCAGGCGAAGGAAAACTCCTGCTTGTTTTTTGAAAAATCAGCAAACTTAAATTTAGGTTGAAATGATTAACTTACCTAGTTGAAATGATTCGGTAGGTTTTCTACCATTTCGATACAAAACCTACCGAAGTCGTACATTTATTCTTCCGAGCTACTCAAATCGTATCTTCCGCATCCCGAGTACTAAAAACAATACGGCAAATCCCATCAGTACCGCTAAGTTATCTACAATAGCACCGAGCCCTTTCCCACTGATAATGATTTCAGTGAAGCCGCGCATCGCCCATGTTTGCGGTAGAAATTCGGCGATTTTTTGCATGAATATAGGCTCGATCTCAAGTGGCCAATAGACACCGCTGATCATGCAGGTAGCAACAACTACCAGGTTTCCAATCGATGCTTGCTGTTCGACCGTTTTTACCATACCGGCAATAAACAAGCCGAGCCCGACAATCGCTAATAATAAGGCTGATACTAGTACAAACACCGATAGTGGGTTACCCCAACTTACATCAAACAAAACATTGGTTGCAATCATCAACACGCCAAATTGAATCCAGCCAATCAGAAAGAATGACATTAAGTAACCAAGGGCAATTTCAAACTTGCCTGCAGGTGTTGATAATAGCCGATACCAGACACCGTTTTTTCGCGCTTCCAAAATCGTTCCTGTCACACTCATCATCATGATCATCACGAACATAATTGAAAATCCGGATGCCCGTTCGGACATATTATTCACCTTAGTCACTGAAGAGTCCTTTTCATCGACCTTAACCTCGCGAATTTTCAACGGTTCGGAAGATGCTTGTTTCTCGATTCCAGAATACATCACTTCCCAAGATTCACCACTATACTCACTCCACTTCAAAGAAGCGGCTACCTCTGTTTTTATTTTCGCCAGTTTGTCTGCAAGGTACCCGTTAACCGTTGCGCTTGAGGTAAACTCGGGTATTTTTTGAAAGCTGATTAACGTCTCACCTTTCTCCAATAGCCCTTCCTGAAAGCCTTTCGTGATAAAAATGGCGGCCGGATATTCCTTTGAATCTAGCCAATTCATCGCCTCCTTAGCAGAAGCCATCTTAACATCAAATAATCCATTTCCTTGTTTCAACCCTTTAACGAGCGAATCCGACAAGGAACTACCGTCTTCATCGACCACTAAAACTTGCAACTTCTCCTCTGTTCCCCCACCCATTAGCGAGCCGAAAATAAACGTGAACAGTAGTGGCATCGCAAACATGAGGATATAGCTTTGGCGTTTTTTTAGTAGTCGGCTGATTTCCATTGTACAAATAGCCCATGATTTTTTTAACATTGAAAAACCCTCCTTATCGTGCCTTCAATCGCCATGTGCCGATTGTTAGCGAAAAGAATCCCATCAGAATGAGGACCATTATCGGAACCAACAATTGATCCCAGGTCGTACCTGTCATAATCTCAATAAAGCTCGTTAATGCCCATTTATTTGGGGTGATATTTGCAAGCATCTGAAGTGACTCTGGGAATACATAAATGGGAAGCATTGAACCTCCAAGGATGGAGAAAATTTGAATCCCCACTCCGGAAATAATGTCAGTTGTCTTTTCCTCTGACACAACAGCTGCGATAATCATCGATAAACCGGAAACCGCAACTGAGTAGGAGATTCCGATGGCCATGATTTGCAGTAGATTCCCCCCCCAGTCAACGTTAAAGAACAGCGTTGTCGTAACATAGAAAATCAGCATTTGAATAAGCGCAAAAAATAAAGTTCCTAAGAATTTCCCTATTAAAATCGAGCTATTGCTAGTTGGTGACATCATTAAGCGCGCCAAAGTTTCTGTACTGCGTTCTTGAATGATTGATTTCGCCCCCATTGTTGCATTAAATAGTAGGAACATTACTGCCATCGCTGCTGCATAATACTGCATGGATGACACCATCTTCTCGCCTACCGAGACCTCGGTTATTTTGACCTGGCCCTTTCCAGCCGATACGATATCGGCCATTATCTGATTAGCTTCCAATTTCAAATCGAGATTCCCAGTCATCACCTGTTGCGATTGTGATAAGTCGCTGATAACGGCATTTGCGCTTCCGGCAATCGTTTTGGCGCGTTCACTATAGGATTCGAGTACCGATTGAATCACGGATGCCTTGATTTTTTTATCAGAGCTAGAGAAAATCGTAACTTCCTTTAAGTTGCCATTATCGATGTCAGCTCCCCATTCTTCCGGAATCGCTAAGCCAACATCAATTTTCCCTGCGTCCATCCATTCTTGGAGCTGCTGCTCGGATTTGGCTTTTTTAACTGTGACAAACTCTAATTCTGGTAAAACTTCTTTTCGAAATTGTTCAGTCATCCTGTCTTGATCACCTTGATAGATACCGAGAGTCGTTTCACTAAATCCACCATCGCCACCCATGACGGAGCTTAAGGCCATACCTAGAATGGCGGTTAAGATGAGCGGCATTAAAATCATCGTTAAAAATCCTTTGCGGTCTTTGATGCGAATATTAAAATCCTTCCAAGCAATGTGTAAACTTTTCATCCTAAATCCCGCCTTAATCCCGTAATGTTCTTCCTGTTAACGATAGGAAGAGAGTTTCTAAGTTTGGCTCTTGCACTTCGAACGATAGAACCTGGATTTGATTTTGCAACGCGCAAGCTATGATGTCGCCAAAAGCCTGTTGATGATGTTGGACGAAAATCTCTAGCGTATTCGTCTCTAAGTTTGTAACGATTCTTTCCACTGTGGGTATGTTCTTTAGTCCAGCCGAAAATTTATCGTTTATAGATGTAACGTTAAGCTTAATCATCGTTCCACCCGCTAGTCGATTTACTAGTTCTGCCTTCGTTCCAAGAGCAATCATCTTACCTTGATCCACGATGCCAATTCGTTCACACAGGTATTCAACCTCTTCCATGTAATGGCTGGTGTAGATGACGGTCATGCCGTTTTCATTGAGACGTTTAACCGTTTCTAAAATATGATTGCGGCTTTGTGGGTCGATTCCGACGGTTGGTTCATCCATAATTAATAGTTGTGGCTCGTGCATAAGTGAGGCTCCGATATTGATGCGGCGCTTCATTCCACCGGAAAAAGTTTCTATTTTGTCTTTGGCACGGTCACGTAATCCGACATATTCAAGGACCTCATCGGCACGTTTCTTTGCCTGACTGGCTGATAAACCGTACATTTTCCCCCAAAAAAGTAGGTTCTCACGAGCTGTCATCGTTGGGTAGAGAGCAATTTCTTGGGGAACAATGCCGATTTTCTTTTTCACCTCTAAAGGTTGTTTCTTAACTGAGAGGCCATCAACCGTGACGTCACCGCCATCGTAATCTAGTAATCCACAAATCATTCCGATCGTCGTTGATTTTCCGGCACCGTTTGGGCCAAGCAGACCAAAGGATTCACCTTTTTTAACTGAAAATGAAACGCCACGGACAACTTCCTTTTTATCAAATGATTTTTTAATATCGCTTACTACTAACATGGTTCAGCACTCCTTTTAACTTCTTTTCTTATCCTAAGTGTATTTTAATTTGAAAAACTTTCCATGTAGCGCGCGATAGATTTTTAGCCACCAAAAAAAGGCCCAATCAGGCCTTTTTAGAAATCTTATATGCCAAAAGTCATGTGCCAAACGTTTACTCAAACATTGTAATGCCGTAACGCACCGCAAAAATCGCGGCTTGGGTTCGGTCGCGTATCTCTAGTTTATTTATAAGGTTGGAGACGTGATTTTTTACCGTTCCTTCTGTTATGAAGAGCGAATCGGCAATTTCCTTATTGCTATAGCCGTAACCCAGCTGTTTTAAAACCTCTAATTCTCGATCAGTTAAATCGTCGATAATTTTCGGGCGTTCCGTTTTTGCACTAGAAAGCCCTTCTACCTCTTTTGTTCTTTTCAGTTCTTTTAGCATTTGCCCTGTAATATCTGGCGGGAGAACGATCCCACCTGAATGAACAGTCATAATCGCTTGAACAATGGTATCAGTCGGCATATCTTTTAACAGATAACCGCTAGCCCCTTTTTCTAATGCCTCAAAGATTAATTCACTATCTTTGAAGGTGGTTAGCATAAGCACCTTGGTTTCTGCCATATTTTGAGTAATGAAATGAGTCGCATCTACTCCATTTGTTCCCGGCATTCGGATGTCCATTAACACGATATCTGGATGAAGTCGTTTCACTTTTTCAAAAGCCTCTTGGCCATCAGCTGCGGTACCGACCACTTCAAGCTCAGGTTTTAGGCCAAGCAAGGTTGCCAGTCCATCACGAATGAGAGGCTGGTCATCAACAATCATTATTTTTATCATTTCGCCCCACCTGTCTTCCATGATTTTTGTAAAAGTGGAAAATGTATGTTCATTTGAAAGCCTTCTCCAAAAGTACTTTCGAAATAAACACTACCACCGTGTTCCTCAATTCGTTCCTTCATATTAATCAGGCCGAATCCTGGATTAATCGAATCTACACCTTGACCATTATCCTTCATGAACAGGCTAACAGCTTCGACTGTGCAATTCATTTTTAATATAAAAGAAGTCGCTTGCCCATGGCGTTTGGCATTTGTTAACGATTCTTGTATCGTTCGAATGATGGCTGGTTGGAGGGAAATGGATATGACTGTTGGGTCACCGCTTAGTTCAAACACCGATTCCAGTCCGGTTGTTTTATAAAAATCAGCAAGTAGCTTTCGGATGGCTGGGATTAATGGTAAATGCTCTTCTTCCTCTAGGTGAAGAGTCCGGACGGAAAGTCGAATTTCCTGCAGAGCATCTCTTGCCAAGTTTTCACAAACAGTGATGGTTTCTTCGGTCTTTTCGATATCAAGCTTTAATAATGCTTTACTGAGCTCAAGTTGAACGAGTAGGGCTGTCATTTTATGACCAACAGTATCATGGATTTCCCTCGCAATTCGGTTGCGTTCGTGAACGGTCGTTAATTCTTCGACTTTCTGGGAGTAATTCTGAAGCTCCACATGTGCATCCGATAATGCTTGATGGGAATGGTTTAGTTGTTCGTATTGGCTGTTCATCGTTTCTCTCGCGGAGAGTAGTTTGCGTATTAAATCTCCCACAATCGAACCAAAGACAACAAAGGTTGCACTTAGGATGTTGTCGAAAAAGCTAATCTCGCCGAATTTGCTCCACCAATACCCCTCCACGAGAAGCCACATAGTGAAAAAGATTGCTATGCATAACCGTAGCTTTTTTTTATCGGGGATTGTTAGGAATACCGTCACAGCGATAACTCCGAGAAAAATTAAGTAAATAGTTATACCAGGAAATAAAAATCCGTATAAAAAGCTTACCAGTATTTCAATTAAAAGAATCGGAAATATCCATTTTATTTGTTTAAAGAAAAAAATGAGAAAATGGTTTAGGAAGAATAACACTGTTGCCATGATGACATAAACCTTTAGCCATGATTGGTCTTCAGGTATCATCTGGTAATAACCAAAAGATAGTAGTGCAAGCATGACTAATCTTGTATAGGTTAGCAATCTATCACCTCTATTTTATTGTCCAAATGTTCATTTACATCATACTACCAACTCAGGAAAATTGTATATGTTTTTTAAATTTTCTGTTTGTAATATTTTTGAAATATTTATCCCATTTTTTGCAACTATTTGACTGGTCGGTCGTCTAAATGGGTGAAAAAGAAAAACAAAGGAGATTGATTAGTATGAATAAGATTCCGTTTATGATTTTATCATCTGTGATGATTGCGAGTTTATTGGCTGGATGCGGGGCAAATCAAAAAACGAATGGGGCTGCCGATCAAGGTAATAACGCTCCGGTTGAGGAAAAGGTTGGAGTGGAAGAGGCTATTTTAGGTAATGTCAAAGTTTCCGAGGAAAATGGGAAAATCCATATCCGATATGAAGCGAAAAACATTTCTAAACAGACTCAGAACTTGACGTTTCAGAGTGGCATGAAGGTGGATTATATCCTGTATGACCAAGAAGGAAAAGAAGTCGATCGCTATTCAAAAAATGCGATAGCGACTATGGCACTTGAAGAGGTTGCCCTAGACGCACAGGAGGCGATTTCCGAAGAGTTTGTCATTGATAATCTCCCTAACGGCCATTACTCGATGGAGGTATTTTTAAACGAAAAGGATCAAAACGGTAAAGAGGTCGTTAGCTTTGATGTAACAGAGTCTATTTACAACAGAGTGGTTGGAACTCTAACTGGTAGAATTGACCTGCATTCAGTTGAAATCATGATGGATGGAGTACCTAAAGCTTTTCAATTAACTGATTTTGCACAAGAACAATTAATGACGCTTGAAGATGGTGTTGAGGTCGAGTTTATTTATACAGACACAGGTATTGAACAGGCAACCATCGAAAAATTGATTATGGCACCAACCACGGTTAATTTAAATAAATCAATATTAGAAGTTGATAGCGAGCTAGCTGGAGTTCAAGAAAGAATTAGAACAACAAAGAGTTTAGAGGTGATGGCCGGTTATCAGCCTTTAGACGTGTTTAGTCTATATATGTACACTAGAGCCGGAGAGGATTATGAAACATTATATTACTTCCATAATATTGACGAGGATAACCTACCTGTCGATAAGTATGTAGCAGAAAATCGAACAGATGATGCAACTGCAGAAAATCGTGATTTCATGAAGAAATTGAATGAAGTTCGCGAATTCCAGGTTAATAGAATCGATTCCACTCGTGCAAACATCAATTTCAAGCTACCTGGGTCGGATGAAATACTAGAATTTAAATTAATCAAAGGCGAAGACAACATCTGGCGCGCACTATGGCTACCGTTACAATAAAATCCACTTTAACACTTTAAAGCATGTGGGGACTGTCCCCACATATTTTAAAGCATTAAAGCACTAAAGTGCTTTTGTGGTTGTTTCTTTAATAATTGGATGTTAAGGATTATAATGTTTATAAAAAGGGCCCATCCGAAAGGAGAAGCAGCGATTTGAATATCAAATTAAGTCCTAAGATCATTGAAGACCGGTGTGGTGCAGTCTCCTTTAAAAGAGGAGACTCTTTTTATCGTACTGGTAAGGTTTTTTTTACAAAATCTAATGAGGATGTGTGTGAGGCAAAGGTTGTTGGCGCAGAGGATTTTCATGTTCATATTGAACGGGATTCAATAGGTTCATTCACTTCTACTTGTAGCTGTCCGAAATTGGCCTCCTTTCAAAAAGATTGCCAGCATGTTGCTGCTGTTTTAATTGCTTTACATGACAGACAAAAGAAAGGCTCTGTGCTGGAAGATTCTCCGGCAGACCTATCAAATGAGTTACTGGCACTATTTAGTAATAAACCAAAGCGCTCAAGTGGTCACCAGCTTCATTTTGAGAACCGTGACGTTCTTGATGTCGAGTTCATTTTTCAACCCATTGCTTTAAGAAATGGAGAATATTTATTAGGAGTAGAGCTAAAGGTCGGACCGGTCAATGTCCGGGATATTCGGGAATTTCTTAGTTTCGTCAGGAAAGGAAAGCCGTATTGCTTATCTCCGTTATTTACCTACGATTCTAATCGCTTTTGTTTTGAAACAGAAGCAGACGCTTTGATTCAACAGCTGATCCAAGTCGTTTTCGATGAAAAAATGTTTACCGAGGGAATGAATTATTCTATCAAGGAACATCTTTTACTTGTCCCACCAACTTCATGGGAGAGACTAGTACCGCTTTTAAAAAGAGCTTCTAAAGTAAGACTTGACTTTGATGGCAAATTTTTTGATCATCTTTACTTTACTGACGAAAAGCTCCCCCTGCAGTTTGAGTTGACTGAGGACAACGGCTATAAACTTCGAGTTAATGGGTTAGAGCTAATCGTTATTTTCCAATCTTATCGACTTGTTTTATTTAAAGGAAAATTATTGCCATTATCTCAGGAAATTTGCGACCGCCTGTTAGAGCTTAAAGGGCTGATCACACCAACAGGTCGCAATGAAATTGGAATTAAAGCGGAGCAATTGGATCTATTTTATGAAAAAGTTCTCCCAGGATTGAAGAAATTGGGGGCTGTACAACTGTCAGACTCGGTTAGGAGAAAGTTCTACCAAACGCCTTTAATAGCAAAGCTTTACTTAGATCGTATTAAGAACCGGTTTCTTGCCGGTCTTGAGTTCCAATATGATAATTGGCTGATTAATCCTTTGGAGGAACGGGATTCACCTCGTTCTATCATTATTCGCGATGAAAAAAAGGAAGCAGAGATTTTGCAGCTAATGGAGGATGGCCAATTTGCCAAGACGGATGGTGGCTATTTTTTGCAAAATGAGGAATTAGAATATGAATTTCTCTATCATATTCTTCCGAAACTGCAAAAATTAGTACAAGTTTATGCGACAACGGCAGTCCGGAATCGCATTTTCCGGGAAAGCGCCCCTCCGAAAATTCGTGTAAAGGTCCAAAAAGAACGCACCAATTGGCTGGAATTTAAATTTGAAATGACCGGGATTGCTGATAAAGAAATTCGTGACCTTCTTCAAGCGATTGAGGAAAAACGTAAATATTATCGATTGAGAGATGGCACGTTGTTTTCGCTGGAAACACGGGAAATCGAGGAAATTCAGCGGTTCATGAAAGCTGTCCCCTCCCAGCCTGAGGATTGGAAAAGCGGATTAAATATTCCAATCGTTCATGGATTGCGTTTACTTGATTCAGCGGCAGTTCCTGAGCAAACCTTTGAATTTGAGGAGTCATTTCGAGGGTTTCTTGATGATTTTTACCATCCCGAACGCTTAGATTTTCCCGTACCAAGTGGATTAATTTCGACATTACGTGACTATCAAGTGAAAGGTTATAAATGGCTTAAAACTCTTGCCAGTTATGGATTTGGAGGGATTCTCGCTGACGATATGGGACTTGGGAAAACATTGCAAAGCATTACCTTTGTAGTGTCCGAGCTTTCGAGGATTCGTGAAAAGGGCTCTCCTGTGCTAATTGTTTGCCCAGCCTCCTTAACCTATAACTGGCTGGATGAGTTGATGAAATTTGCTCCGGAAGTACAAGCGGTTGTTGTCGATGGCACAAAAGAAGAACGGGTAAAGCTGCGGCGGGAAGTAGATGCGGTCGATGTCGTGGTTACCTCTTACCCATTGGTTCGCCGGGATATTAAATGGTTTGAACAGCAGAATTTTCATTCGGTCTTTTTCGATGAAGCGCAGGCTTTTAAAAATCCGTTGACGCAAACAGCACGGGCGGTAAAGCGAATAAAAGCTGACCATCGATTCGCTTTGACTGGTACACCAGTTGAAAATTCCCTTGAGGAGCTGTGGGCCATTTTTCATGTCGTCTTTCCTGAGTTGTTCCAGGGTTTGCAGGAATTCAGTCATCTAACTAGAAAACAGATTTCGCGGCGAATCCGTCCATTTTTGCTGAGGCGGTTGAAGGAAGATGTTTTAAATGAACTGCCTGAAAAAATGGAATTTGTCGACTCTGCGGAGTTACTTCCGGAGCAGAAAAAGCTGTACGCTGCTTATTTAGCTAAGCTTCGAGAGGATACGTTAAAGCATCTAAATAAAGAAACAATTGATAAAAATCGCATTAAAATTCTCGCAGGTTTGACACGGTTGAGGCAAATTTGCTGCCATCCTGGTTTGTTTATTGATGGATACCGTGGGAGCTCAGCAAAATTTCAGCAATTGTTGCAGATTGTCGAAGAGGCACGACTTTCTGGTCGACGAATGTTGATTTTTTCGCAATTCACCAAAATGCTTGGTCTGATTGGTCGTGAGTTAAATGAACGTGGATACCCATTTTTTTATTTAGATGGAACGACGCCTCCCGAGGAACGGGTACAGACTTGCCGCCGTTTTAACGATGGCGAACGTGATATATTTTTGATTTCCCTGAAGGCTGGTGGTACTGGGTTAAATCTTGCCGGTGCTGATACAGTAGTGCTTTATGACTTATGGTGGAATCCGGCTGTCGAAGAACAAGCCGCTGACCGCGCCCATCGGATTGGTCAGAAGAATGTCGTCCAAGTAATCAAGTTGGTGGCTCGCGGTACGATTGAAGAAAAGATGAATGAACTTCAGGAGAAAAAGCGTGTTCTCGTCGAGGAGGTCATTGACCCGCGTGACGGCACATCTTATCGATTGACCGATGAGGATATCCGGGAGATATTAATGATATAAAATAAATAGCCCAACTTTGATGTTGGGCCTCTTTCGTTTCTTATACTTTTTTCACAAATTCTGATTTTAACTTCATAGCGCCAAAACCGTCAATTTTACAATCGATATCATGGTCCCCGTCAACTAGGCGAATATTTTTAACCTTAGTGCCTATTTTTAGTGTTGACGAACTTCCCTTCACTTTTAGGTCTTTAATGATGGTTACGGTATCACCATCGTTAAGGATATTTCCATTGGCATCTTTAATAATTCGTTCCTCAGAGCCAACTGCTACTGCCTCTGAACTCCACTCATATCCGCATTCCGGGCAGATGTATAGGGCACCATCCTCATATGTATATTCGGATTGGCATTTAGGGCAGTTTGGTAGATTCGACATTACTATTCTTCCTCCATTTCTTCTTTTAACAAATATCAAATTCAATTGGCCAGTGTATAAGGCCAATTTGTTTGCTATCACTTTTCACCTTTTGACAATATTCAGCGATTTCGCGGTTTTCAGGATTAAAAATATTAATCATTCCTGCTCCCCAAGCATTTATTTGCGCTTCGTATGGATAACTTATATTGGATTTCACCCAATCGGAATTTGGGTGAATCGGTAAGGTGATTGATTGAGCGTCTGCCCCCATTAAACCATTTAAGAACTGAATTAGCAACCTGGATGCCTTTGAATCCTTAGCTAGAAAATAGCTAATATTGGCTGGTCGGTTTGTTTCATAGCGGATATAGCCAATTGGTGAGGCATCGTCTTCTATTATTGCAGATGTCATTTTTTTACTTGTGCTAATCCAACTAATTACCGAATTACTTGGTTTAATCGAGAGATCCTCTTTGGCAAACATCATTTCCCAGGTTGAAATCAAAAAGCCAAGGTCCTTGTGCTCGACTCTTCTTGCTTTTAGATGACTAGCTTCCTCTGTAATATTTTTACGATTAATGGCAATGGAAACAGAGCCATAGGTTCCGGTCTGGTATCCAAAACGAGGATAATAGTCCGGGTGGCCAAGAAGAATGCTAAAGTCATAGCCTTTCTCTATACATCTCTTGTGGCCCTCTTCTATTAAAAGCTTGCCAACTCCCCCCTTTTGATATGCGGGATGAATCGCAATCGGTGCTAGATTAACGACTTTATGCTCCTTGCCTCCGACTATCATTTGCAATGGATTAAACAAAACATGACCAACGATTTCACCGCCATACTCCGCTACTAATGAAAGTTGCGGATCAAAATTTGGCCGATGGCGCAATGCATCCACAAGCATGACCTCACCCATCCCATAATCATGAGTAAAAGCCAAAGCATGAACCTCAGCAATTTTGAAATAGTCTTGGACTGTTTCGCTTCGAATCGAAATATTCATGTGGGCCCCCTCCCTTTTTATCCATAGAATACCATTTTAAAAAAAGGTTAACAAAAAATTCATGATTATTCCAATTGTTTGCTAGTATTTTTATTATGATTAATTTGAGTTAATATTTTTGAATGGAAGTGATAGATATGGCATTTAAGGAGCGAAAGGAATCAAATCTATTGAAATTGCTAAGAGTTTTAAACTCAAGAATGGAGTTGCCAGAGGATACTAAAAGATACTACTACAATCTTGAAAAAGGCTTTCAAGGTGAATTGCAATTTGACCGGTTAACCGAAAAACTGCGAAGTAATTGTTATGTTTTAAATGATTTATTGCTCAAATACAACAATAGTGAGTTTCAACTAGATACCGTCATTATTTATCAAGAAACAATTTACGCATTAGATGTTAAAAATCATGAAGGTGACTATTGTTTTGAATCCGAGAAATTGGTTAAAATAGGACGCAAAGAAGTCCAAAATCCCCTGAATCAATTAAACCGAGCGAAATCATTATTCCGCCAACTACTCGATTCACTTGGATGTAAATTGAACGTTGAAGCATATGTCATTTTCATCAACCTCGAGTTTACTTTATACCAATTACCTCCAGACTTTCCGTTTATTATGCCAACACAAATTACTAGTTTTTTAAAGAAATTAGACGCGAAACCTTCTGTACTAAATAGCTCCCATAAGAAATTAGCCGAAAAACTTTTGTCCTTACATATTATCGAACCTCCACCTTATTCCCGTTACCCGATTTACGATCTCGGTATGATAAAACCGGGGATGTCATGTAAAAACTGTTACTCCCTATCTACCACAGTTGAGAAATCAAAATTTATTTGTAAAGTTTGTGACTTCGAGGAACCTATCGAAGCTGCTGTTGTTAGAAATGTTGAAGAACTGCGGTTGCTATTTCCTGAACGTAAAATTACTACGAATCTGGTATATGAATGGTGTAAGATTATTGAGTGTAAAAAGCGGATAAGTCGGATACTTATGAAAAACTATAGGAGATTGGGTTCACGGAATACGACATATTTTGAATAATTACTTTTAATTGAGTGGCTATTGGTGTTTAGTGTATTTGTTTTAGGTTATTTCGTCCATGAAAAGCTGATTCATAGACATTTTGAGCTTTTCACGGATTCAGTTTGTCTATGAAAAGCTGTTCAATGGACATTTTGGGATCTCGCTTGACTCATTTTGTCTATGAAAAACTATCTCATGGACATTTTGGGCTTTTCATTGACTCATACTGTCTATGGAAAGCTGCTCCATGGACATTTTGGGCTCTCGCTTGACTCAGTTTGTCTATGAAAAACTATTTCATAGACAGTTTGGGCTTTTCATTGACTCATACTGTCTATGAAAAGCTGTCCCATGGACATTTTGGGTTCTCGATTGACTCATTTTGTCTATGAAAAGCTGTTCCATGGACATTTTGGGTTTTCAATTGACTCAGTTTGTCTATGAAAAGCTGTTCCATGGACATTTTGGGTTTTCAATTGACTCAGTTTGTCTATGAAAAACTATTTCAAAGACATTTTGGGCTTTTCATTGACTCTCACTGTCTATGAAAAGCTATTTCATAGACAGTTTGGGACTTTCATTGAATCATACTGTCCATGAAAAGCTATTTCATAGACAGTTTGGGTTTTCGATTGAATCATACTGTCCATGAAAAGCTGTTTCATAGACATTTTGGGTTCTCGATTGAATCATTTTGTCTATGAAGTGCTGTTTCATAGACATTTTGGGTTCTCGATTGAATCATTTTGTCTATGAAAAGCTGTTTCATAGACATTTTGGGTTCCGATTGGCTCATTTTGTCCATGAAAAGCTGTTTCATAGACATTTTAAGCTCGTCAGCGACTCATTTTGTCAATGACGAGCAATCGTATAAAAACTTTTGAATAAACCATTTTATCCATTATATAGCCTTTACAAGTCATCTAAGGACCCTGCCAGTCTTTTACAACCCCTCAATCACAATCTTCTTCACCGGCAAGAATTGCTCTTCCGTATCCAAATAGTTAATCCGAACTTTATCTCCTTCTTTCAGATAGATCACAAGTGGATTTATCGCTGAAGACATAATGAAATTTTGTCCACTATCGAGCAAGAAGGATACCAATGTGTTGTCACCTGACTTTTCTTTGTAAACTCTAACTACCTTACCCCCTACAACCTTTTCCTCCGCTTTTGAATGACCGTCGACTGAACCTCCTCCTCGTTGCAGTGCTGTTTTATATAATTTGATGGCTTCATTCGGCGTAGAGGCATACACGGATATTTCCGGATTGGCGGCTGAAACGATAAAGTAATTTTGCAAAAAGCCGTTAGAATCTAGTACAGGTGTCAACCAGCTTGCCTCACCGTAGAAATTATACAAAATCGGCATTTCGCCAAACCATTTTTTCTCAATGAATTTCTTTTCAATAATTTGTAAGGCACCTTGTGAATCCATATAGGACTCCTCCAGATTGCCCGTATAATAAGTCGCCTTCCCGGTTCGGGCATTTGTTAGCGCATAGCCGAGCATCGAATCAACACCCTCTTTAGGGCTCGTGAAATCGGTGAAATAATACATTTCGCCGTTTTCGTTAAAAATAGGACTCACATTCGCCTCGGTCCCCTCATCAGAAGGAAGCTTCACATCCGACTTCCCAAACATACTGTTCCAAAAGCCATGAACATAATTTCCAAAATAGCTGTTTTGCAAACTGACGACCTCAGGTGAAACGGCTCCATCGATAAACTCCGGGACCTCTGATAAGGAATAAGCCCTTATCGCCCCACTCAGAGAATCCACCACTACAAGTCCTTTAACTTTAAAGCCATTTCGGGCCGAAATAAACTCACCAAATGATCGAATATAATACGGTTTCCCATTATCATCGACCTCTAATTGAACATCACCACGAAAAATCGAGTTCGGATACTGCATGCGAATGTGACGTTCTATATTTTTATTAAAATAGGACGATGGTGTGTACACCATTTCCGAGCGCATGAATTTGGGGTTTGCTGTTGAATCGGTGGCGCTTAAAATAAAGTATCCGGGACTGCGTTTCCCCTTCCACCATTTAAAAATATCGGAAAACTCAACTGGAGCAATATATACGTATTCACCGTTCACCTTTTGAATCTGCAGGTTTCCGAGTTCATAGTAGCTCGTATTCGGAACCTGTCCGAAGGCTTTCTTCATTTTATTCCGTGCAAATTTTGGTGGCACGCTTGCCGGCGTTTCTTTCTCATCAAAGGCGGTAATTTGAACTTGCTCGTCCATTTGCGCGGTTTGATATTTTTCATCCGCATTAAAACAAAAACGCTGTTAAAAAATAGCCTCCAACTATTAGGCAAATTAAAAATAGAACTCCTTTTACTAGTTGCTCTCGGCCGGACGAAACCAGCATCCCTACTGTTGTTATTAGAACCAGAAAAAACCAATATGAAGAGAAATTCCGATCAATATTGGTCCAGTAATACCAACCCAAAACCAATATGCTAATTAAAATAACTCCAGCAACTTGAAGACGGATTCGCGGACGTTCGTTTTTTCGGTACATAGGGATTAAAATCATGGCTGAAACAAGACCAATAATCAGTGAAAATATATAAATGTTCCCCATCTGTGACAACTTCCTTCCTATTAATATAGCTTGTACAGTATATGGTTCATATCGTCCTAAAGATTCCTATTACTTCCTATATCATGTGCTACTTCTCCTATTCATATAATGGTACAAAGAAAAGGAAGTGGGTGACTGATGAATCCAAATTTATATAGACACCTATATAAGGGATACCAAGCCGTTCAAGGTCTATTGCAAGGGTTTCCGGTTAATCAAAATCCACTTGAAATGAGGATTGCACCACTTTTAGCTGAACAACAGACATTTATTTGGAACGGACTCCATTTATTGCAGCAAAAATCATTTGACCAAAAACAATTTAAATATGTTATTTCGGTTATCTATCGAAACAATGAGGCGTTTGACCCGATGTATCGTGGATGGATTCGCGCTTCGAAATGGACGGAATCAGTTTTACCACAGACCCTTGAAAATAAAAATGAACTCGCTAAACAATTACGGCATGAAATAGTTAGTACTGTACCTCACGTACAGAAAATCTACGGGGAGGAAGAAGCTAAGTTTATTATTCCTCCATTGTTTCGATATGAAGCTAAGGTTCAAAGGGGGCTATCTAGTGGGATGGATAGATGAACGTGTCGATACGAATGTCTATTCGCAAGGGGCAGTGGATCGGTGGGTTTATAACACTTGTAATATTTGTTCAATTGGCTGTGGTTGTTTTACCGCGGTGAAAAATAACCAAATAGTCGGGATTCAGGGAAATGGTGCCCACCCAATCAACCGTGGTCGTTTGGGACCCAAGGGTGAAAATCAGTGGTATGCCAATAATAATCCAGACCGTTTATTATCACCACTCATTCGAAATAAGTCTGGGAAACTGGTAAAGGCTTCGTGGGATGAGGCCATGGGTCTGATGGTTGAGAAGGCGAAAGATACACTAAGAACCCTAGGTGCAAACGGAATTGCTATCTATTCCACTGGTCAATCTACACTGGAAACCTATTATTCAATTGCTAAAATTGGTCGTGCTGGCCTTCGCTCTCATCTACTAGATGCCAATACGCGACTCTGTACGGCAACGGTGGAATGGTGTCTGATGCAATCATTTGGTTCGGATGGCGTTCCTTCCTCTTTTGATGATATTGACTTAACGGACACCCTTCTCCTGTTCGGCCACAACGTCGCCGAAACGGGGACCGTTCTGTTTGAGCGAATTATCTCCCGAAAGAGGCTGACCGGAAAACCGTTTATCATTGTCGTGGATCCGCGCAAAACATTAACGGCAAAAGAGGCGGATTTATTTTTACAATTGAAGCCTTGCAGTAATGTTGCGCTATTAAATGGAATTCTTCATTTAATACTTAAAAATGGTGACATTGATGAAAAATTTATTACGAATCACACGATTGGGTTTGACCGGATGAAGAAATCGGTTGAAGATTGGACAGTGGAACGGACGGCTGAAGTGACGGGGATTCCGAGTGAGCTAATCATTCTAACAGCTGAAAGGCTTGGCAAAACCGTCTCTCTTGTGTCAACTACCCTTCAAGGGGCTTTTCAGAGTGAGGATGCCACCACGACAAGTGTGGCAATTAACAATTTACATCTTATTCGGGGTTTAATCGGCAAGCCTGGCAGCGGGCCATTTCCAATGGCCGGTCAGCCTAGTTCCTCGGCAAACCGCACTGTGGGTGGAGTTGGCAGTTACCCTGGACAACGAAATAACGATAATCCGAAGCATATTGAAGAAATGGCCCGACTATGGAACATAGACAAATCACACCTGGAGGTTGGGCCAGAAAAAGATATTGAGGAAATCATTCATCTCATGCAAAAGGGATTGGTGGGGTTCTTTTGGAATATTTTCACCAACCCGATGGTTTCCCTGCCAAACCGCACCCATGCTCGAAAAGCTTTTGAAAAAACATTTGTTGTTGTTCAGGACCCCTTTTTAACGGAAACAACCGAGGTTGCTGACATTGTCTTGCCACCTGCGATGTGGGGCGAGATTGATGGGACAATGGAAAATGCGGATCGGACTATTAATTTGTTAAAAAAAGCTGTCAATCCTCCAAATGGGGTGCGTTCTGATTTTGATATTTTGCTAGATTTTTCGCGAAGAATGGGCTTTAAGGACAAGAATGGTAACCCGTTAATCGACTACTCAACGCCGAGAGAGTGTTTCGAGGAATGGAAGAAGGTCTCTAAAGGTAGGCCAGCGGATATGACTGCGATAACCTATGAAAAACTGGAGCAGAATAACGGATTACGCTGGCCGGTAACGGATGAACACCCGCTTGGAACAAAACGTTTGTATAGTGATTTTCAGTTTCATACCAAGCTTGACTACACGCAGACGTACGGAAAGGATTTGTTAACTGGACGCCCAAGGACACGAGAAGAGTATATCGCAATGAACCCGGATGGCCGGGCGATTTTATATGATACTCATTATGTGCCACCAAGTGAACGTCCACGACCGGAGTATCCTTTATGGTTAACAACAGGTAGATTAGTTTGGCATTGGCATACGCGGACGAAAACGGGGCGCTCCCCTTACCTACAGATGATTGCACCACAGGGGTATGTGGAAATGAATGTTGAGGATGCGCTTAGGTTGACACTTCTACCCGGCGAGGTTGTGAGGGTTGTGAGTCCACGCGGTTCCATTAAAGTTCCAGTCCGAATTGTCGATACGGTCCAGCCAGGTATAGTATTCGTACCCTTTCACTACGGAAGTTGGGAAAATCACCAGGCTGCCAATGAACTGACGGTTGATTTTACGGATGCTTTATCGGGTCAGCCTACTTATAAGCAATGTTCCTGCCGAATTGAAAAAATACGGAAATCAGTAAAAGTGGAGGGAAGCTTAGAGGACTTGGCGGCCGACCATGGTCTTTCGGTCGAGGAATTAGCACAGGCAAACCGAATGATGCCGCCATATCGAGCAGATATTGGTGATCAAGTAGAAGTTCCACTGTCTATGGTCAATGTGGAAATCCCTCCTTATATGCCGTATCGGGATATTGAAAAAACACCAGCGTTTAAGCAAGCAGGGCTGAGTGTGACACAGGAATCCAATAGTAAAAAGATCCGATAGCAAGCTGGTATTTTCTCTCACCAGTTTTTCCATTGGATTTTTTATCCATATAAGGCTTATGTCCATGGCAAATGGATTCACCCCACATACATTAGCCATGAATATGAATTTGAGGTGATTGGCTTGGACAATAATCAACCAGATAAACTATGTCAGGAATTTGCAGATATCCTAGGTGCTACACCTGGGGTTGTTAATGGCGTTTGTACAGCCACCAAATTTAGAACGAATCTTCATCCTATTGTGTTGGGACGAAGAGCGGAGTCCTTTATGTTTGTTCCGCAGGCTTTTTCCTATGAAAATATTGATAAGAATGGGCGAGCACTTTGTCTAGGGGAAACGGTGATCCTCGAGGAGGAAATTAACCCCTTCCTCTCCGTCCTTCGCCGCCATGGAATCATTGTAACAGCTATCCATAATCATTGGCTGTTCGATGAGCCACGATTAATGTATATGCACTTTGAGGCGATTGATGAGCCGCTAAACTTTGCCAGAAATGTCCGTGATGCGTTGGATGTTTTAACCACTAGGGAAATCGGAGGCCGCCATCATTTTGGTTTCGGCCGTGGGTTTGGTATGAATCGGCATCATGGACATGACGGAGGAGAGGAGTTATGCGAGGAGTTCCATCAGATCCTTGGAGGTATGAGTACGTTTGAAAATGGTGTTTGCACCGTAATGAGGGCTCGGACAAATATTCGACCGACTGTACTCGGCCGTAGAGGCCAATCATTTTTACTAATCCCGCAGATGTTTACGTTCGAATCGTTGGAAAGGGACGGCACCGCGCTTTGTAGTGGTGAGTCAGTCATTTTGGAAGAAGAATTTAATCCGCTTGCCAGCAAGCTTCGTCAGCATGGAATTTTCATAACCGCCTTCCACAATCACTGGCTGTTCGATGAACCACGTTTGATGTACATCCATTTTCTAAAAATTGATGAACCAATCTGCTTTGCAGATGCAGTCAAAGATTCTTTTAGGGTTTTGACGACCGAAACAATTAGTTGTGAAAAAGGCTAATATTCTTTATTCTTTCAGGTATTCAAATATTTGGGTACCTGTTTTTTATTTTCTTGGCTTGATTATGGTATTCAATATATTCACTATCTCTGGATTGGGTAAACGTTAACAAAGAATTCATTTTTTTCGATGAATGGTTTGTTTATGATGGAATTAGTGGTCCAATATTTCTGAGAGGAAGATTGCTAATGCCGTTCAAATCCCGTAATGTACCTAGTCTTTTGAGGAAACTGCGAATATTGGACAATCGGATGGAGTTATCTGCAAACGATCAATTGAACTACTTTTACCAAGAAAAAGGTTATCAAGGCGAGCTTCAATTTGATGCATTAACAGAAAAACTCCCAAATAATATCTACATCATTAATGATTTGCTGCTTAGGATTGGAACTACTGAGTGTCAAATTGATACAGCAATGATATGTTTTGACGTGATTAAACTGTTTGAGATTAAAAACTTTGAGGGTGAATTTATTTATTTTCCCGATAAGTTACAAAAGCTTTCCGAAAGAGAAATAAATTATCAAAACCCTTTAGGGCAGCTGAATCGAACCAAAATCCTTTTCCAACAACAACTCTATCAAATCGGATGTAATTTACACGTTGAAGCTTATGTCGTTTTTATCAACCCCAACTTCACATTATTTCATGCTCCACATGACTTACCTTTTATACTTCCAACACAGATCAATAGCTTATTGAGAAAATTAAATAATCAGCCAGGTCGATTAGGTAGCCGGCATATTAGGCTAGCGGAACAGCTAGTTTCCTTACATTTACCTGAACCAACAGCTCCCCCTCAATTGCCAACATTTAATTTTAAAAGCTTGTTAAAGGGGATATCTTGTAAACAATGCTTTCACCTTACTGTTGTCGTGAATAGCGGAAAAGCTATTTGTCGTGATTGTGGATATGAAGAGACTTTGGAGGCTGCTGTAGTGCGGAATGTTGGTGAGATACAGTTGCTGTTTCCGAATAAGAAGATTACGACGAATGTGGTGTTTGAGTGGTGCGGTGTGGTTACTTGTCGGAAGAGAATTTATAGAATACTTAGAGGTAACTTTGATATATCAGGTACAGGTCAGTGGGCTTATTTTACTGACATGAAAAACTATTAAAAAATTGTTCCCCACCTAGGCTTATTGAGGACAGTTTGTTCTTGGGGGCTGCCCTTTTTGTCCTCAAGACGCCTTATTGAGGACAATTTGTTCTTTGCGGCTACCACTTTTGTCCTCAAGACGCCTTATTGAGGACAATTTGTTCTTGGCGGCTACCACTTTGTCTTCAAGACGCCTTATTGAGGACAATTTGCTCGTTGTGGTTACCCTTATTGTCCTCAAGACATCTCGCTATAAAACTGACTAGTCGGTTAAAAAATATCCAAATAAAATAACCCACTCTCTCCAGCTACTTTGCCACCCTCTTCAATGGCGTAGCCTCATTCTTCCCCTCAGTTTGCAGGGTATATCCAATTCCCCAGACCGTTTTGATCATCAAGTCGATATGATACTGCTTGAACTTTTTTCGGATCCGGTTGAGATGAGTGTCAATCATTCGGTCGTCTTCCAGATGAGCATAGCTCCATACGCCTTTGATTAAATCTTCGCGCGAGACTACAGATCCCTGTTTTTCAGCCAAATACCAAAGAATAGAAAATTCTTTTTTGGTAAAACCAAGTTCCTTATCTTCGTATTCAACCTTAAAGTTCTCCTTGCGCAAAACGAGTTCACCAACTCGATACTCGCCGGCTTCATCAATTTTATGATGGGATTCTAGATTTAACATAACATTGATTTTACAGTGTAAAATGGCATAATTCAGCTGGTTCCCCAGATAAACATCATTTGCACCAGCTCGATAGTATTTAACGATATCCTCATCGCCCAAATCATCACCGACGATGATAATAATAGTATTCAGCTGTTGACGGATCGAGCGGCATAATTCCAGGCTATTCACATTCAACAAAGAATGGTTAATCACAACAACACTTGGTCGCAATTCGACTGCACTAATTAGTCCTTGCAAACCATTGGTGTGTAAATCAATCATGAAATATGGTTCAAAAAACTGCAAGAATTTCTTGCAGTTTTGCCTATTTTCGTCGATTAGTACAATACCTTTTTTCATAAAATCTTACCTCCTAAACTACTATGATAGAGGGAAATGACAGGCCACATACTGACCGCTGCCAGTTTTCGCAAATTCAGGTGCAACTTCACGGCACTTCGGCTGCGCATATGGACAGCGCGTGTGGAAATAGCAGCCAGATGGTGGATTAATCGGACTCGGAACATCACCTTGTAAGATGATTTTCGGCTTATCGCGTAATCTTGGATTGGCAATTGGATTGGCCGAAATTAAAGCTTGAGTGTATGGGTGCTTTGGTGCCTCAAATAACGTATCTGAATCGGCTAGCTCAACCATTTTTCCTAAATACATTACGCCTACCCGGTCGCTTATATGACGAACAATGTTGAGACCATGTGATACGAATAGGTAAGTTAACCCTAATTGTTCCTGGAGATCCTCCAATAAATTGACAACCTGTGATTGGATGGAAACGTCTAGTGCCGAAACTGGTTCATCCAAGACGATAAGCTTCGGATTTAACACCAATGCTCGAGCGATTCCAATCCGCTGTCTTTGCCCACCGCTGAATTCGTGCGGATAACGTCTAGCATGGAAAGCGCTAAGACCAACTAGCTCAAGTATTTCTTTAATTCGCTGCTCCCGTTCAACCTTTGTGCCTAGGCCATGAATTTTTAAAACACGATCTAAAGTTTCCCCAACGCTTAATCGCGGATTCAAGGAAGAAAATGGATCCTGGAAAATCAGTTGCATTTCCCGTCTTGCTGCCCGTAACTCTGCAGAAGTTAATTTGTATATATCCTTGTCATCAAAGGTCACACTACCGCTAGTTGCTTCTAAAAGACGGAGCAAAGTTCGACCAGTTGTCGATTTTCCACAGCCACTTTCGCCCACTAACCCTAATGTTTCACCTTTGAAAATATCGAAACTTACCCCGTCGACCGCTTTTACATGGCCAACCGTTCGGCCTAACAGCCCGCCTTTGATTGGAAAGTGCATTTTGATATTTTGAACACTTAGCAAAACTTCTTTTTCATTGATTACTTTTTTGGTTTCTTCTCGTTCTAATACTGCCATGGCCATTTCCTACGCCTCCCACCGGTCTGTGTATTTCCAACAACGGACAACTTCTTCATTTGCTAATTCTTGAATTTCCGGCATTTCCTGATGGCAAAGAGCTGTTGCGTATTCACATCGATCAGCGAATCGGCAACCGACTGGTAGGTTTAAAGGGTTAGGAACGACTCCATCAATCGCGTAAAGTTTACCGATACGTTTTTCAGCACTTGGCATCGATTTTAATAGGCCTTCAGTGTATGGGTGTTTTGGATTTTCGAAGATGGTAAAAACATCACCTTGTTCGACCACTTGGCCGGAATACATCACCACGACTCGATCGGCCATTTCGGCAACAACTCCAAGATCATGGGTAATTAGCATAATCGACATATTTGATTTTGTTTTTAACGTTCTCATTAATTGCAGGATTTGATTTTGGATGGTTACATCCAAGGCTGTCGTTGGCTCATCGGCAATTAATAGCTCTGGACGACAGGCAAGGGCAATTGCAATCATGACACGTTGGCGCATTCCACCGCTTAGTTCATGTGGATATTGCGAAATACGACGTTCAGGCTCGGGAATTCCTACTAAATTTAGAAGGTTAATAGCCTCCGTCAATGCCTCCGCTCTCGATTTCTTTTGATGAAGCATGATCGACTCACAAATTTGGTCACCTACCTTGAATACTGGGTTTAAGGAGGTCATAGGCTCCTGGAAAATCATTGAGATACGGTTTCCACGAATATTGCGCATTTCCCGTTCTGATTTAGCTAGTAAACTCTCACCGTTAAACTTAATGTCCCCTGCTAAAATTTTACCAGGAGGAGAAGGGATTAGACGCATGATTGAGAGTGAGGTTACACTCTTGCCGCTCCCTGATTCTCCAACAATAGCGAGCGTTTCGCCTTTTTTCACGGAAAAGCTGACCCCGTCGATTGCAGGAACGGTACCATCTTCGGTATAAAAATAGGTCTTTAAATTTTCTACAGAAACGAGTGTCTCGGTTTTCGTTTTGGTTGTTGACATAAATGGTTCCTCCTATTCTTTCATTCTAGGGTCAAGGGCATCACGCAAGCCATCCCCGATAAAATTGACTGCAAGTACAGTTAGGACAATAAATGCTCCCGGAAAAATAACAATCCATAAATAATCCATAACCGTCGTTAATTCTTGGGCTGATGTTAGCATATTTCCCCAGCTCGGTGTTGGTGGTTGAATGCCGAGACCTAAAAAGCTTAGTGACGATTCGGCAAGAATGTTATTCGCGATGTCTAAGGTTGCAATGACAGTAATTGGTGCAATCGCATTTGGTAAAACGTGATGAAGAATCGTCGCTCCTTTTGTTTCACCTGTTGCAATCGCAGCTTCAACAAAGTCACGTTTCTTTAATGATAGAATTTCCCCGCGGACAATCCTGGCCATCCCCGTCCAACCAAAGACACTAAGAACTAGTACTGTCGACCATAAGGATGGAGTGATAATAGCCGCAACAATTAATAATAGAAAGAAAGTCGGGATCGATTGGATGGCGTCTACAATACGCATCATGACATTATCGACCCAGCCACCGAAGAATCCGGAGACTGCACCGTAGATAATACCGACACTAACCGTACATATCATGGCCAGCAGGGCAACACTTAGCGAGATTCTGGCACCGAAGACGATCCGTGTCCAAATGTCACCACCCATAGAATCTGTCCCCATGATGTATTTTTTACTTGGAGGTAAGTAGTTGTCAAAAACCTCGTAAACGTCTGGGCGATATACCGTGAGCATTGGTGCAAAAATCGCCATTAGACAAACAAGGATAAAAAAGGCTAAACCAGCAACAGCTAGCTTGTTCTTGCGAAAACGACGCCAAACGACGGTCGATTTTCTCTCAATTTTGACATCTCTGTCGGTATTTGATTTTGCCGGTTTTAATGATAAGGATGGATTAGGAACCCCCATTTTGTTCTCTCCTCTCTAGTTCTTGCCTAGTTGGATACGAGGATCCACTAATGCATAAAGTATATCAGCGATTAAATTGGAAGCTACAACTGTGACAGCGGCAATCATTGTTGTTCCCATGATGACTTGGTAGTCTCGCATAAAGATAGCGTTGATGGATAGTCTGCCCATTCCCGGCCAAGCAAAGAGCTGCTCGATAAATAATGCACCGCCAAACAAGTTTGGTAGCTGTAACGCCAAAATGGTGATGATTGGGATTAAGCCATTACGTAAAGCATGTTTAAAAATAACGACTTTTTCAGACAATCCTTTTGCTCTAGCGGTTCTAACAAAATCCTGTCTAATAACATCCAGCATGCTAGAACGCATAAAGCGTGACATTGAAGCAATTAACCCAAAGGCTAAAGTTAGTGACGGTAGAATCAAGTGATAAATACGATCCCATAAATTAAACGTTTCGAAATCGGAACGGAGGCCAGAGGCCGGGAACCACTCTAGTTTTAAAGCAAAAACTAGTATGACTACTAAAGCAATAAAGAAAGATGGAACAGCAATTCCTAGGAAACTATTAAAAGTAAAGATGTAGTCCATGATTGAATACTTTTTTACAGCCGAATAGACGCCAATTGGAATTGCAAGGATTACCGTGATTAAGATGGCTGTTCCCATTAATGTCAATGTGGCAGGAAGACGGCTAAGAATTTTCTCCAAAACCGGCATTCCATCTTGGAAGGAATAGCCCATGTTTCCTTCTAATACTAAAAGCTTTAGCCATTTATAATATTGAACATAGATGGGGTCGTCGACGCCAAGCTGTTCTCTAATGGCAGATAAATCCTGTTCGGCACCTGCCTCTGGGTCTTCATACATCGCAGTGGGGTCACCCGGAGCAAGAGTCATGAGTAGGAATGAAATGATGGAGATAATAAATAATAGCGGAATCGCTTGTAATACTCTTCGAATAATATATTTCGTCATAAAACTCACCACTTTCTAATAATAACGGCGGTGTGAGCGGAGCAAGGCTACACCGGCTTTTTACATCTAATAAAATCCTAAATTCAATCTAACTCTTTAAATAAATCACTTCGTCGCAGCTTTAGCCCTGTGCCAATAAAGAGCCGTTACGACACTCGTCGCAACGGCCGTCACAAAATTACTTTTTTCGTTTTTGGGCAGATCCCCAGTACCAATCTTCCAAATTAAACATGGCTGTTGACAATGATGTTTTAATACCTTTAAGGTCTTTATCATGCCCCATGTTTTTCATTGGATGGACAGTCCAAATTAAAGTAGCATTATCCGCCATGTATTTATGCATATCTTGATAAATCTTAATACGCTTGTTTCGATCTTCCTCAACTAAGTAATCGTCTAGGAATTTATCAATTTTTGGATCATCTATGCGGTTGCGGTTGTTACCTGGCTTATTTTTAGCTGGATCAGGAATTGCTTCACTATGGAAAAATCCTTTGTGTTCAACGTTTCCATCATATCCACCCCAACCAAGTGCATAAGTATCTAGCTCACCAGCAGCATATTTATCAAGGAAAATGGACCACTCTAAGCTACGAACAGTTACTTTTACACCAAGTTTTGCCCAGTTTTGTTGAGCAAGAAGGGCAATTTTTTCACGAACCTTGCTTCCATTATTAAAGTAGAAATCAAATTCCAATTTCTTACCGTTCTTTGTACGAACTCCGTTTTGCAATTTCCAGCCTGCATCATCTAATAAATCATTTGCCTTCTTTACATCAAAAGCTAATGGTTTAACTGATTTATTATATTGTGGAATTAATGGATGAAACGGACCTGATGCAATGTATGCTTTACCCAAATAAAGTTTCGATACGATCGATTGACGGTCTAATCCGTATGTTAAGGCTAAACGAACATTTTTGTCGTTAAATGGCTCTTTTTTAAAATTAAATCCGACAAAGTCAAATTGACCGTAATCCCATTTCGTTATTTTTAAGTCCTTATCCTTGGCAACCTGGGCAATCGTGGCAGGAGTCAACGCTTCAATCCAGTCTACATCCCCTTTAATTAAGTTGATCGCTTCAACATTTGAGTCAGGAAGGATACGTGTCACAACTTGGTCCATATATGGACGGCCATTCCAGTAATCTTTATTAGCTTCGACGACGATACGCTCATCGGCTTTCCACTCTTTAAATTTGAATGGACCAGTTCCAATTGGGTTACGGTGAAGTTTATTATTAGTGTTATAATCGTCTACACCCTTTGGAAATTTATGCTTTGGCATAATGTTTGTTGTAAACACGTTTGCGACAACTAGGGCATCTTTTTGCTTCAATTGAATTTTTACTTGATAATCATTAACCTTTGTTACACTCTTAATTGTTTTAAAGTCACTAATGTAGCTGTTAATGGACTTCGGATTCATGTAAGTATTATAAGAAAAAATGACATCATCAGCTGTAAAAGGTTTGCCATCGTGCCATTTTACACCTTTACGTAGGTCAAATGTATAGGTCATTGACTTTTGGTCATAAGTCCATTTTGTTGCTAAGCCTGGAATGGGCTCACCCTTTTGGTTAGCACTTAATAGTCCATCATAAATCATTCCCATAATACGATTAGATGGTGCATCAGCCGTGGTTAGTGGGACTAAACGAACTGCGTCAGAAAATGATGTTAAAACGACTTTTCCTCCAACCTTTTTCGGATCAAAGCCCGGACGTGCTGCATCTGCTTTGTCTGCACCTAGGAAAGAGAATCCACTTAGAGCAACACTTGAAGCAAGTGTTGTTGTTAATAATTTCTGTTTGAAATTTTTCATCCTATTCATTCCTCCAATTTATTTTTTTTCTGGGTCTTTCGCTGTAAATTCCATTGAAGTAGCTAATGCATCCGCGCCCGCTACCAATGTAGCCTTAATTTCTTTTCCTGCTGCTTGCAAGCTGAGAACATCAGTAAGCTTTACTTCTGTCTTCTTGTCACCTTCGACTAAAATGAATTTTGCATCATCAGCAAAAGAAAGGCTTTGGCTCTTTAAGGCAACATCTGAGAAATCAAAAACAGCCTTGTTATTTTGAATTTTCACTACACGATTAGATATCTTCGCAATATACGGCTCCAAAATCGTAATTTCATCCGTAACAGTATCGCTGTACATTCCACCGGCAAAGCTTACGCCTGCCTTAGCTGCATAGTTACTAAACTCAGTAAATGTTAATGGAACATCAGGACTATTTGGAAGACTAGTAACCAAACCATTTAGTAACCAGTTTTTTGGTACGCCATTTAAGGTAAGATTTCCATTGATATAGTTTAAATTTCCATCTAGCATATCAAGGGAATTTCCCTCAGCGTAGGCTACTTCGCCTTTTTTATTTAAGGTCAAATGAATTTTTGTTCCTTTTGCAATCCCTTCTAGTGACCCATTCTGTTCATCCAGATAAATCGAAGCTTTCGAGTTAAATTTATAGGATGACAACCCACTGCCTGTGCTAATCTGGATGGTGTTTCCGTTAATTTGATTAACAACACCTGTCATCGTTTTATAGAAGTCTTTAGCCTGCAAAAATTTATCAATTGCTACTACTGCCTCTTCTCTTGTTACAATAGCATCTAAATCAGTGTCGATAGTTAGTACTCCTTTTCGTTCCAAGAAATAAAAATGGTCGACTGGTCGGTTTGACCAAGAGCTTTTAAAACCAAGCCCGTAAGCTAACGTTCTTGCTAAATCAGTGTAGGTTACCGCGTTCTTTGGCTTGAATTGCCCTTTTGTATTAACGGTAAGAATTCCTGCATTAACTGCATTATTTACAGCAGCATTATTTTTCACATCGGTGATCTTAATTGATTTCGTCCCTTTTAAGGTCATAATTCTGCTAGCAATTTCAGCAAACTCTTGTCTGGATAATCCCTTATCAGGATTGAAACTAGCAGCATTGTTTACGACAATCCCTAATGAAACTAACTTACTAATGGATGCCTCATTTGAACTTACATCATCAAAACTTACCGCCATTGCAGAAATACTAGTAAATGTAAGTGTGGTCGCTATTGCGCCAGTAACGATAAATTTACGCCAATTTAACATAATCTAATTTTTACCCCCTTAATGTTTTGGAAAGAAAATGAAAAAATAGGTAAAATACCCTCCTTTTCTAGTTTTTATAAAATTGAGATATGTCTGTAAATATTTATAACATAAAAGGTTGGGAGAAAAACTGACAATTTACTAAATAAAAATCAACAAATTTCTAAACTGACTAGTCGGTATGTTAATAAATAAACCGACTGGTCATAATGATGAGATTGTCACAAACATCTATATTCTTCGGTTTACCAAGTTTTTTTGCAAACAAAAAGCCCTAAGAAACTCTTAGGGTCAATAAGAATCAATCTATTCAGTTAAACTAGTACCTTTTGATAATACATTTCTCTCATCTCTTTAAGCACTTGATTAAAAGGGTAATCCTTATAGACAATTTGAAAGACCAATCCATCTACCATGGACCAAAACATTTCAGCATGAACTTTTGCATCAATATCAGGTTTAACTTCTCCAGCTTCTTGACCATCTTTTAAAACCTGTATCATATAGCCTAAAAAAAACTTGTGACGTCGTTTTGTTAGAAATTCGTTGATTTCTGGATACCGAAATGAGCGAATCTTAAACTCCGCACCGACAAGCATATCACCAACGCTTTCTAATTCAAATGGAAATGGTCTATCATAAATAGAAAATAAATAGTCTAATTTTTCAACAGTCGTTTGAAACTGATCCAAAGCGTTCCTTGTCAGCTCGAAGGCTTGCTCCGTTTTTTGACTGACCAGCTCTAAATAAATTTCATCTTTACTCTTAAAATAATTATAAATAGCTCCCTTGCTAACTCCGGATTCAGCGCAGATTTCATCAACCGTAGTAGGTTCAAATCCCTTGCGACCAAAGCATTTTAACGCACTATCAAGTATTTCCTGTTTTTTTTGTTCTTTATAACTATTCGAGACAACTGGCGCCATAATAACCTCCTACCGAACTTTTGGACATTCGATTTAAAACCAATATCATCATTTAATCATAAATAGAATGATGTTTCAATGAGTTTTGCCACACCGTTACCTCTGATTTTCCCCAAAAAAAATAGGACCTTTCCTAGAAAGTCCTTTGAAAATCTGCCTATTCATTATGAAAACATTGGGAATGGACGTGGTAACGGTTTTGGTTTTTCTTCCTTATCATTTGTATGAATAGGTGCTTTTGTGATGAACATCATGATCTTTTCCCCCTCTAATTTAATTTATTTTTATCACTGTGTTGAAATAAATAATATTCATAAAATTTAGATATTTTGTTTTATGACTTTTTTTCATTTCAACTTTATTATAAATGTCTAAAAATAAGACGCAGACTTTGGGTAAAAAGTTCCAAAGTTGGGAAAAAAACTTAAGGATTGACAAATTTTTTTTGAAATTAACAAAAAAACACGAGGCATTGTGCTCCCGTGCTCCTTTAATTCAAAATTTCGAGCTTTGCTTCTACATCATTTAGTTGCTTAGCCATATGGCCTTTACCCCAAGTACTCATCGCTGTTAATAGTGGTGTTAAGCTTTGTCCGTAGTCCGTTAGCGAATATTCCACCCTGAGAATTTTTTCGTTATAAACATCCCTCTGAATAAGATCGTCCCTCTCCAACTCCCGTAAAACCTGAGTTAGCATTTTTTTCGAAATTTCCGGAATCAATCGCATGAAATCACCGTACCGGTAATGACGATGACTTAAATGCCAAAGGATTCTTGACTTCCATTTCCCGCCTATGGCATCGATAGTAGCCTCTACTGGACAATAATATCGTTTTTCATTCAAAATCATCCCCCCTTAAATCTTTAACTGGATACAAAAAAGTGCCTAATTGTTATAAGGTTCTTTTCCCCCTAAGATGAAAATGGAAAGGGGATAAAGAAAATGTTTAAAAAACTTCAATTTAGGTTATCTGTTAAATTTATTTTACTATGGAATATTTTGTTTTGTCTTGGCTTAAGTGCTTATACGGTTCTTTTTAATTTATATTTAAAAGAAGTAGTTTCGATTACTGATATTGGAACTGTCGTTGGAATTAGCTATCTTGTATATGGAGGATTTTCCTTACTATCTGGATTCTTGTCTGACCGTTTTGGACCGAAAAAGGTTCTCCATATTGGGGTTCTGGTCCTATTTTTGGGGATTGTCGGCAGTATTTTTACCCAATCCATTGTCTCTCTGTATATGTGGGCAGTTGTCACCGGGGTGGGGTTATCGCTGACCAACGTCATGTTTGTTCCGCTTCTAACGGAATACTCTACGAGTGCTGAACGAACGAAGCTTTTTAGTATCGCGTTCGGGACTGGTAATTTATTTATGTTTTTTGGAACAATGGGGGCAGGATTTATTGCTGATTTTCTTTCCTCCCATTATCGAATTGGTGCCGTGGCCAGCTTTAGAGGGGTTATTTTCTCTGCAGCGCTAGTCATTGTACTAAGTTCGCTACCTTTACTTTTAATAAAAGGAGAAAAACGCACTCCCATTGCAAAAACTGGAGCCTTGGGCAATCGATTAAATAAAAGGGTTGTTTCCTACGGCGTCGTTAAACTTCTTGAAGGGATAGGGATTGGTCTGTCCGTTCCATTTTTAAACCTCTTTTTATCAGGTCGATTTGATTTAACCGCAGGAAAAATTAGCTTGATCTTGTCAAGTGCAACCCTTTTTACCGTAGCGATGATTTTTAGCAATCCATTTATTAGTAAACGCTTGGGGGAAGCACAATCCCTTGTTGTTTACCAACTGATTGGCTTGCCTTGCTTATTATTATTGGGCTGGATGGAACATATTTGGATAACCGCACTTTGCCTGTTAGGATTCCGCGCCTTCTTTTATGCGATGATGCCTATTCAATCAAAGTTGTTAATGGAAAAAACGCCAGAAAACATTCGTGGCTTTACCAATAGTGTTGGATCGATGAATTTAATGCTAGGGACAGGTGCGGCTGGTTTGGTAAGCATGCGAATTGTTAATCATTTAGGAGAGTATTGGGGGTTTCTTACCTTATTTACCCTATCTGCATTATGCATTTCTGTTTCGGTTATGATTTTCTATTTCCAGTTTAAAAGTAGTTCTGTTGTCACTCGAACGAAAATGGAGCAAGTTTCCTAGATTCCCTATCATTAAATAGTCCTATCCGCAAATACTTTTCTAGTCATTTAGAAGGAGATTTTTCCAAAGAGGGAGAATTTTTTAAGATATGGAAATTCTGTATCTCTTGGGGAGGCTTCCTTTTGTTTCAGTTTTTTGGTCATTTTATTTATCATGTCTTAGTTGTCTTATTTCCAATCTTTTTTTATCATCTTTATTTATATGAAGATTTGTATCAACGAAAAAAAATGAGTGCAAAATTCACTCTTATTACCTTGGTGATGCTTTTTTGCACTATGTCTTTTCCAGTGGAATACCAACACGGCTATTTCTATGATTTTCGGGTGATTCCGATTATGATTTCGTTTTTATATGGAGGGATTTTACAAGGTGCCGTCACGTTGGCCACTATGTTAATCTATCGACTTGCCATTGGTGGTCCAGGTTTTTACGTTACGCTCATTAGTTATGTGGTGCTGTTTGGGCTTTTATTAGTAACCTACCGAAAATTTGCTTGTTTTCACATCAAAACGAAAATGTTTGTGATAAGTCTCTTATATTGGTTTATTGCCTTTACAAGAGGTGTTACCTTAATCAAGACCGGTCAAATGGATCAAATTTCATTTATGTTAACCTTTAGCTTAATGACCTGGTTAACGCTGATTACGGTGTTTTTTGTCATTGAAAATTTAGATCAGCAAATGAGAATCCAGAACCAGCTGCAACGTGCCGATAAGCTAAATGTGATTAGTCAATTGGCCGCCTCGGTCGCACATGAAGTTCGAAATCCAATGACCAGTGTGCGCGGTTTTTTACAATTGATGACCAAGGATGAGAATTTAAATGATAAACAAAAGAAGTACATCGACATTAGCTTGAAGGAATTAGAGCATGCTCAATTAATTATTAACGACTATCTGTCTCTTGCTAAACCGAATGATAAAAGTCCTTCATTAATTAATCTCTCTTCCGAAATTGAAAATACGATTGAGTTGATGACCTCTTATACCAATATTAGTAATGTTACGATTGAATCTTCAATAGAAGAAAACCTATTTGTGAAAGGGTTAAAGGATGAAATTAAACAAGTTCTCGTAAATATTATGAAAAATGGCATTGAGTCGGTTGGCCTAAATGGAATGATTTTAGTAAAAGCATACCGTCAGCAGAACCAGATTATCGTAGAAATTGAGGATAACGGTAAAGGGATGACAAAAAAGCAGCTTCGCCATATAGGTACCCCATTTTATTCAACGAAGGAAAAAGGAACTGGCGTTGGGCTGACCGTTTCCTATCAGATTATCCACTCGATGAAGGGAAAGGTTCATGTGGAGAGTTCTGAGGGGGTTGGCACGAAGTTCATCATTCAGTTTCCGGGTTAATTAGAAACACGGAAACAACCGTTTCATTCACGACTTGCCAGGAACTTAACAATACTAATGGCTGTTCCTCCTAGAATAGAGAAACAGCCATTTTTTTATGCTCTAATAACCAAGTAGTCTCCTGATTTCATTTTTACGACCTCTGCTTTCAGTGATTTCGCAATATCCACCGTTAATTCTTCGGCCTCTTGGCAATTCTTTGCTAAAAGTGAAAGCTGTTTGCCACCTAATAGTTTGTCTTTATCGGTGGTAATAAAGGCTAGAATATCATAGTTTGGTTTTTGATTTGATTCCTTCCCCATCCTATTCCCTCCCCGTTAGGTTTGTTTTCATCACCGCGTGGGTTTTCTTCACACTCTCGAGTAATGGTGTATTTTTGATGGTTTCAATTAGCCGATTCCGATCTTGAATAATTGGGACAAGAGCAATAACAATTCGACCTTCATCAAAGTCCTTCCGGGTAAAATGGTAGCGTTTAACGCCAATCGATCTCGTTGCTTCAAATAACATCGCTTGTCTCTGTCCAAAGTTATCAAGGGTAATCCGGAAGTCTTGTTCTCGTGGGTGAACGACAACGGCAATCCCTTCTTTTTGGAACATGGCCATAGCCCTTTCGGTACCTAGCTGATTGGTCACAAAAATTCCATCAACAAATAATTCGGAATTCTTGATTTCAATTTTACCAAGCTTTACGTCAGCGATATCGCCCACCGTCTTTCCTTTAGAAAAGCGTTTTAAGATATACCAAACGATGAATCCAGCTAGAGCTCCAAAAAGTATATTGATCCACATCTGATGGCTGTTTACTAATTGAATGGTTAGGGCAGAGGCGAAGGCCACTACTAGCGCAAAATAATTACGTGCTTCAAAGGTTTTGGCAATCCCGTCGATATAGGCGTCGCCTCGATTGGTAAATTCGGTGTTTTCCAGGTCCTTTAAGCTCTCGCGCTCAGCTTTGCGAACATCACGAAACTGTTGAATCGCTAATGAAAGGAACGTTACAGCAACAAAATTTTTGGTCATTAATGCCGGAATCGCTACCGCACCCAGGGCAGCAGCAATAAATCCAGTCACTAGATGAATCAAAAAACCATTTGGATAACTTGGATACTGCCGGTAATCTTCCTTTAATGTCAGCACGCGGGCAAGTGTTCCAACAATTATAGATGTCACAATCAGCACAATATGATCAGTGGAAAGAATATCACCCTTCAACCTAATCACCTTCCCTCTTTATCATCACTTAAAAGGATGGTCAAAAAGAGTGGGCTATAAACTTGAAAAGCCCCAATCTTATTTCGATTAGGGCTTTTTTCGCTATTCCATGTTAGTGGTGCTGGCCATTTCAAGTTCGCCTAAGAGGAGGGTCGCGTCGCTACTTGGAAGTTCTTCGACCGTTCTTAATTTCCTTTCGATAGCACGGCCACGTCTAGCAGCATTTTCTATTGTATTGCTCGCCTCTTGAAGTTTCTTTTGGGTTTTATCAAGAATATCGCCAAACTTACCAAATTCAGTTTTGACGGCACCTAATAATTCCCATACTTCACTGGAACGCTTTTGAATCGCCAAAGTTCGGAAACCCATTTGCAGGCTATTAAGAAGTGCCGCTAATGTTGTTGGACCAGTAATAATCACGCGGTACTCGCGCTGCAGTGTATCCCAGAGTCCTGGTCGACGTAGCACTTCAGCATATAGTCCCTCTAATGGAAGGAACATAATGGCAAAATCAGTCGTCGCTGGCGGATTAATATATTTATCGCGAATACTTTTCGCTTCGGCTTTAATCCGGAATTCAATTTGTTTCGCTGCATCATTGGCTTTCTGGCTGTCACCCGTGTCCTGCGCTTCGAGTAATCGTTGATAATCCTCAAGCGGAAACTTCGAGTCAATTGGGATATAAATACTCCCTCCTTTTTCTTCTTTAGAAGGTAGTTTAACGGCAAATTCCACCCTCTCACTTGAACCTTTTTTAGTAGCCACATTGGCTTCATACTGGTCATACGATAATATTTGCTCCAGCAAACTTCCAAGCTGAATTTCCCCCAATGTCCCCCTTGCCTTAACATTCGTAAGAACACGCTTTAAGTCGCCGACTCCATTGGCTAGATTTTGCATTTCTCCTAAGCCTTTGTGCACTAGCTCTAGGCGATCACTTACTTGTTTAAAAGATTCACCAAGGCGTTGTTCTAGCGTTGCGTGAAGTTTTTCATCAACCGTTTGTCGCATTTGCTCTAATTTTTTGTTGTTATCGTCCTGTAAGGAAGAGAGTTTTTGTTCAACGGTGCTGCGGAGATGTTCCAGCTTCTGCTCATTTATGGTTGTTAATTCTGTCAATTGCTTGGTAAAACTATCGAGCACGTTTTTTTGCTGATTGGCCATTTGGCCAATTGTCGCCATAATGGATTGATTGACGGTATGTAAAATTTGCGTCAGTTCCTCCCGGTTTTGCTTTCCGGAACCGCCAATTTCCTGGCGAATTTGTCCCATATCTTCACGGAAACTTCTTTCTAATTTTTCCTGAGATTTTTCAATTGCTAAAAGTTCTGTTCTGCCTTGTCCTTTTCCGCTTTTTTGAAAAATGATTAAGACAAAGATGAGAATGATTAAATTAATTAATATAGATACTATGCTTATAATCTCTAACAATACTTCCTCCCCCTATCAGATGTGCTTAGTTCTATTATATCAAACGTACGTTCTTAATTGAAAGCATGGTCATTATTTTTTTGGTGCAAGCCCAATAGGGTAAGAGCATATCTTTAAGTAAGACAGGATTATTTTACAGAAATGAGTGGTGTACATGGAGGCCATTACCTTCAAAGCCGTTGCGATTACCCATGAAATTGATTTGAACAAAATTGCCATTCACTGTGGAATCCCCAAAAGATTCACCTGGGAAGAGCCACTAATTTTAAAAGGAGAGATTTTAAAATCTATTCTTCGGAAAGACGTAGATGATTCTCAGAAGGTACTCGTTTTTTCGTTTGGTAGCATTGTTTTTATCAATGGTTCTGGGCCCGATGAGAGGGTTGATTTTTTAAACTTTATTAGGACCTTCGAACCGGACATTGATATGAAAAAGGTTGATCGATACTTTGATGATTACACCCTTTTGATTGGGGAAACGAAAAAGATTGAATTTACTGATGAATATGTGGTGGTTCCTGAGTTTGAGGTCTTTTATCCAGAATTAATCTCGACTGTACTTGCGAAGTCTGTTGCGCTTGAAAAAACCGAGGAACAGCTAGGAAAAATTCTTGATAAATTGGAAACGATGATTGACCGGTTGGAGAAAGGGAAAATGAGAGTTGGTAACAAGGAACTTGCGCGTACGATGTCAAAAATCGTCCGCCATGAGTACAACACGATTGCCTATATTATGATTCTAGATAAACCTGATGTTACATGGACTAGCACCGTAGCGAGGGACTTTTATGATCAAATGATGGAGTTTTTCGAACTGAACGACCGCTACAAAATTTTGAAAAGTAAAACCGAGATTCTTTATAACATCATGGATGGATTCTCCACCATTAGCCATTCCATCCGCGGACTATTCGTCGAATGGATCATCGTCATCCTTATCCTATTCGAAATCATCCTCACCTTACTGGGAATAGCAGGTCTCCTTCCATAAAGGATAGACCCAAAACGTAAAATGCACTTTAACGCTTTAAAAGATGTGAAATTTTTAATTCACCAAACGCACTTTAGTGCTTTAGTGCTTTAAAAAATTCGGGGACAGTCCCCACATACTTTAAAGCGTTAAAGTGCTTCAATTTTGCTTTTTTTTCTATATGGTTGGAGGTTGCATGCCTATTTGGCTCCATTCTTCTCTGGCTGGTCCGTAGACTCCTGGAACCTTTAATCCTGCTTGGCGCATGAGTACGGTCATTTGGCCACGGTGATGGATGAGATGCTTAATAAACATGGAAAGTGCTACCGCTTTTGGTAGGTCCATTCCGAAAACATTTTTCATTTCAGTGAGGCTTTGGTCAGTCCATTGTTGTTGAATAGCAGTTGTATTCTCCACGCTTACCTTACGAAATGTATCAGCAATTTCCTTTCCCGCGGTTGGTACGGTATTTGAATTGGCCACCGTTTCAACATTTATTCCAAATTCATTAAACATTTCAGGTGCGCTTGTTACTGTGTGCCAAGCTATTGCACCTAAAGTACGGCCCTCAGCTGACACTTTTTGGCTAAGTGATTGGTCAGTTAGTACATCTAATAATTTTTGTGTAGTAGCCGCCTCTTGATTCCATTCGGCCACGAATTCTTGAATAGAAGTATACATATAAAAGCCCCTCCCGTTAGATAATGATAAGCACCATTGTCATTATTAACGGAAGGTTTTTTTTTCATACATTTTCTTTCTGGTCGATTAGGAAGGTTGTAAGGAAAAAAACATTTAGACAAACATGATTTCTTGGTAAAATAGATAGCATTAGGAGGGAAATATTTTGAAAATACTTGGTTTAATGTTCGGAGGACTTGCACTCGTTTTAATGGTTCTTGTTTTATTCTTTATCGTAATTAGCTTAGTTAAAGTGAATAGACCCAAGCTGTTTCATTGTCCGCACTGCATGGAACTAATTCCTCAAGAATTAGTCGTTTGCAGATTTTGTGGAAAAAATGTCAACACCTTTTACGGGTCTGAGAACTACGACCAACCGTCCAACCATTCGATAGCGGTTAAACTACGTACCTATATAAACAACCTTAACATGGAAAATATCAAACTCATGACCTTCGTCATGCTACTAGCAAGCCTAATCCTATACTACATCAGCACCCTACTTACCTACTAAAAAGAAAACACTTTAGCGCTTTAAAGCAAGTGGGGACTGTCCCCACTTGCTTTAAAGTGTTAAAGTGTTTTTATTTTGGGGTTGTGGTGATATTATGGGTAGAGGTGAATGAATGATGAGAGAGCAGTGTTTGATTTTTTTTGATATTGATGGGACTTTGCTCGATTTCGAGAAAAAGTTACCTACTTCTACGAAAGAAGCTATTTTTAGGTTAAAGGAGCTTGGTCATTTTGTGGCTATTGCGACGGGACGGGCTCCATTTATGTTTGAAGATATACGTGAAGAATTACATATTGATACGTTTGTTAGTTTTAACGGGCAGTATGTTGTCTTAAATGGGGATTCCATTTATAAGAATCCATTGAATATCGCTTCAATGGAGAAATTAACTGAGGTGGCCCTTCGCCATAATCACCCAGTTGTCTATATGGACCATGAAGATATGAAGGCAAACGTACCTGAGCATGATTATATTAAAGTTAGTATTGAAACGTTAAAAATACGTCACTTCCCTAGCTTTGATCCTCACTATTATGTGGGCCGCGACCTGTATCAAACGTTGCTATTTTGTCCGGAGGATGCCGAGAAACAATATGTTTCCGAGTTTAGCGACTTTGATTTTGTCAGATGGCATCCTGTATCTGTAGATGTTCTCCCAAAAGGCGGTTCAAAGGCTATAGGGATTGAAAAAATTGCTAGCAAACTTGGAATTCCACTAGAACGTATATATGCCTTTGGCGATGGATTGAATGATATAGAGATGCTTTCAACAGTGAAAAATAGTATCGCAATGGGGAATGCGGAGGAGAAGGTAAAACAAGTGTCAAGGTTTGTCACACGATCCGTTGAAGAAGACGGCATCTTGTTCGGGCTACAGATGGTGGGGCTATTATAATAAAACGCTGGACAGAATCTGGTCTCTTCAGAGTAATTCTGTCCAGCAAACTCTACTTTAATGAAATTTAGCATTCGTCGTATTAATGACAACTGCATGGCGTAGGTTTTTTACACCATTAATAATGAACCAAACCGGAATGACCGTTACCCCCCTAAGCCAATCCCTGCTACCACAAATGGTTGAAATCCAATGATGTTCCCTACCACAGTTAAAATGAGGCAGAACCCTGCATCCACACCCAAATATCCCATTTTTTTGATAAACCGTTAGTCATGCCGGCGATGCTAAGGGCCATTATCCACAGACCGACTCCGCCAAAGTCCATCACACCATCGGGACTTAATTCGACTAGCCCTGCCCAGCCAATGATTGTACTATCCAAAACAGCGCCACCATGGTGGACGGCATTATGTGCTAGCTCATGATCGATTCCAATTTGCCTAAAATTATTGATGAACATAATGTTGATTTCCTGTTTGAGGATAGTTATAAAGATGTGAACTGGGGGTTGCTATCTATTGAGTTTTTACTATATAACGTGAGAAATGAACAAATGCAAAAGCGGAACGAGACAAAGTATGAAAATTGGCAAAAGTTTATTGAGGAAATCATTCGTTGGGGACAAAACAATAATCAATTAAGCAAAGAGATAGATATATCGAAAACTGTTTCAGCTGTGTTCGCCCTTTATGATGGATTTTTCATTCATTCGGCATTGTATCCCGATAAGATAAAAAAAGAAGATGTTACCTCCGGACTCCTAAAATTGTTAGGATTATAAGTTAGTCTCACTCCCTTTTTCTACCGTCAGTTGAAAACGACAATTCAACCACTAGTTGATAGGCACTCATAGTGGGTTATGCTACGATAAATGTAGGCAGTGCGCGCTGAACTTTTACCTCAAGGGGGCAAAACAATGTTAGATACACGAAAAATTGGGGCTTATATTTCGAAGCTCCGTAAGGAACAGGACATGACACAAATGGAACTTGCTGAGCAATTGAATGTCAGCCACCAAGCGATTTCCAAATGGGAACGCGGCGAATCACTTCCGGATATCGGGACGATGCCGTTACTTGCCAATGTTTTCGATATTACGATTGATGACCTAATGAATGCTGGAGAAACGGCCGGTCAACGGCGGTTTCATCATGTTGGAAAAATCGTTGTAAATATTTCTGAAAATCAACCGGAAAAAGTTGCTGAATTAATTAATTCTGGAGAGGCTGACATGAGTGAGCTTGTCGATGTAGCCCCACTCATGAAAACGAGTAGCCTAAACAAAGTCTCTGAGAAATTGGATAAAGATCATATTACGTTAAATACCATTAGAAGTCTCGCACCATACCTAAGTTCAACGGCTCTTGATCAAATCGTACGTGAGTCCATTGACGGCAACTTCGAATGGGAAGTTATCTCAGAAATTGTCCCATTTTTAAGTAATGAAACATTAGGATATCTCGTGAACAAAACCATCGATGGCACACTGAAAGCCGAATCTCTGATTACTTTAGCACCGTTTCTGACATCTGTACAATTAGATAAACTTGTTCTGGCCACCGAAGCAGGTAGCATAAATTGGAGTATAGCTAAAAAATTAACACCATTTTTAAGTAGTCAAACATTGGAACGTCTTGTTGAACAAGCAATGAGCGAAAAAATTGATGGTGATGAGCTCGTTCACTTTGCTCCGTTTCTTGGCGGAAAGTCACTCGAAAAATTACTATTTCAAGCTGAAGAAGGGAGCATTGACTGGGGGATAGTTGAAAAGCTAGCACCGTTTTTAAGCTCAGAAACATTAGACCGACTAGTTAATCAAGTCATTGAAGGAAAACTAGATATAAACCAAGTTCTTAAACTTGCTCCTTTTTTAAGTGGGGACAGTATTCGGCAATTAGTGTTCAAATTAGATGTTGAAAATCTAAATCCAAGTGCCCTTTCTAGACTCGCTCCGTTTATGGATAGCGAAACACTAGGTAAATTGCTGGCAACCCTTTTAACAAAATTAAAATAATCCAAAAAAAGCCGTCATTTCCAGTTGGACCTGACGGCTTTTTTCTTTACCTAACTCTGAAACAATGATTGCCTTCATCGTTTTCCTCCTAGTCTAAGCGTTTCTCAAGAATCAACTGTTTTATTTCTTATAACCTTCAATACTGGCTATGAAAAATCCTTTTTAGGCAAAAAAAAAAGAGATGGTATCCCCCATCTCTTTTTACCTATTTAATTTGGATTAACTCCTTTTCCAATTAACCTCTTCCTTAGAGAAAACACTGGTTGCAATATGACAATACCACCCAAAACGAAGGCTAACATTTGAAAACTTATATGGATGTTAAACCATTGAGCAAAGTATCCAAATAATAAACCTATCCCAATACTCAAACCGTTGTGAACAAAGGAGGATACAGAGCTAATGGTTACCCTTAATTCATCAGGCGCGTCATCCTGAAGGTAACCTGAGTATACAACCGTTATCGCTTCGAGCAGACCAATTGCAAGCATGAGGAACAAGACACCCCACCACCCGTCTACTGAGCCAAATAGGAAGATTGAAATACTCGGAACAAGAAATACCAAAAGATTTTGATAAGGATTTTTCATCATTTGTTTCAAACGTTCGGTTAAAAATCCCGAGAAGGCAGCGGTTACCATTATCCCTATACTAACTATCCCAAAATATTTGACGCTAATCCCCAAATCCGGATAGAGCAGCATGCTCATCTCATGAAGTTGTCCGTATAAAACGGCCCCAACGATTCCACTAATTAGGATGACATTCCTTAGGTGATGGTTTTTCCAAGTTAGATTTAGTCCTGCTTTCATGTGCATGAACAGGGAAGTAGCTTTGGTCTCTTTTAGGTTAAAAGGTCCTATATTTGGCTCGTGTAAACACAAAATGAAGATAATCGCGACTGGATAGCCAATTAGTGATAGCCAGTAGTTCATTTCATAGCCATATTGATCTGCGATATATCCACCAATTATGGCAACAGCCCCTGCCACCAAATATTTTACAAATTTTAATTGACCGGTTACCTTAACATAGTCTGATTCTTGGCTATCTTCCTTTAAGGTTTGGTACAAAATGGCTTCCATCGTTCCCGACCTTAAAGAACCACCCAATGCAGCAGCGAAATAGACGAGACTGAACATCGGAAAGCTGTAGGAAAAAATGCTGATGAAAAATTCAAACCAACAAAAGGCTAAACCTAGCGCCAATGTGTATTTCTTTTTCCAAAAGTCGGCAACCACACCGGCAGGAATTTCAAAAATGATGCTAAATACGGAATATAAAATTAATAGGTATTGCATGTCAAGCACCGAAAGATTCCTTGACTCAGCGAATACCCTTTCGATGACATAGGCGAAAATCAGTGATTGAAAAATGGTAATGATAAAAATTAACACAACATTATATTTAGACCTGCTCATTCGAGCTCCTCCTTTAAATGGACCTAGTTTTTTGAAAACTAGTCAAGCCTGGAGGAGGTCGCGGCCATCGAGATCAAGATCAACAGCTACCTTTGTTAAAAAACATTTGCCATTCGCTCCTTTTGCGTACTGTTATTAAATTCCATTATATGATAAGAAGAGAATTATTTTCCACTCATATGCAGCAGATGAAAATTACTATTTAAATAATCAGAAAATACCGTTATTATATATTTAGGGAAACGAAATTGTTTAGAGAGAAGTGTTTAAAATGGACCTAAGTGCTACAGCAAGAAGAAACTTGGTAGTTATGTGGTTTGCAAACTTTTTTATTTCGGGCAGCATGACGATGGTTTTGCCGTTTTTATCCCTTTATATTGAGACGTTTGGTGATTTTTCGGATAAGTATGTCCAGCAATGGTCAGGCTGGACATTTGGAATTACCTTTGTGACTGCGTTTCTGTTTTCGCCAATTTGGGGACGGATTGGCGATCGGATTGGCCGGAAGAAAATTCTTCTGTTTTCTTCAGTAGGAATGGGGCTTTCGATTTTTACGATGGGATTTGTCGATTCCGTTTGGCAGCTGTTTGTTTTGCGTTTGTTTATGGGAATCTTCTCGGGATTCATTTCGATTTCTCAAGCGTTTATCTCAACTCAAACACCAAAAGAAGTCGCTGGTCGTGTACTGGGCACCCTACAGACTGGAGGAATTACCGGTTCATTGGTTGGACCTTTGCTTGGTGGAGTATTGGCTGACACCATTGGCTATTCGACTACCTTTCAATGGACGTCGGTGTCGATTTTTTTAACGGCAGTTTTAGTATTTTTTACTCGAGAGTATAAGGTATCTGAAGGTAAAAAAGGTGGAAAAACCTCTTATTCTAGTAAAGAGGTGTTGGCACATATCGTGAAGCACCCGGTGTTACTTACTGTTTTGCTAATTTCGACAATCATTCAAATGGCGCATTTTAGTGTTCAACCGATTTTGTCGTTATATGTAAATGAAATTCATGGACATGAAAATTTAGCACTTTATTCGGGAATTGCTTTTTCGGCTGCCGGTCTTGGCAATCTCATGATGGCCCGACAATGGGGGAAAATGGCTGACCGAATAGGTTATATCAAAATTTTAATTTCTCTACTATTTATCGCTGCAATTATTTATTTGCCGGGCGGCTTTGTCACAAATATATGGCAATTGGTGTTGATCCGATTCTTGTTGGGGATTGCGATTGGCGGGATCATTCCGGTTCGGGTCGCTTATATTCGCCAAGAGGCACCAATCTCCATGCAAGGTGAGGTTCTCGGCTATAACACGAGTCTACGCTTTTTAGGAAATTTGATTGGACCAATGATGGGTGGTATGGTTTCCGGTTCCTTCGGATTCACTGCCGTGTTTATGATTACTAGTGTATTATTGTTGGTAAGCGGCCTTGTTTTGTTTATTTCGGAACAACGTCATCCACATTATAAATTGGAGGGAAGATCTTGAAAAAGAAGCTTGTCATTACACAAAATTTAGATTCAGTTTACTATGATCAATTGAAGGAAATTGTCCCAGATTGGGAGATTTATATTGGAAAGGACGCAACGGTTTGGGGCGAGCATTTGAATGATGCCGAAATCGTTGCGGGCTGGAAGAAGGAAGTTGGTGAACAGTGCTTCGAAGATGAATCGCGGTTGAAATGGCTGCAGTCTTGGAGCGCAGGGGTTAATAGCATGCCGCTACGTGAGTTGGAGGCTAGAGGTGTTTCACTTACAAGCGCTAGCGGTGTTCATGCTTTTCCTATCTCGGAAACCATTTTTGGGCTGATGTTAGCGTTAACCCGGAAAATCCATACATATGTAAAAAATCAGCAATCAAAGACCTGGCATCATGCCCATATGAATCTAGAAATACATGGAAAAACGATTGGGATCATTGGCGTTGGAGCAATTGGTAAAGAAACGGCGAAGATTGCCAAGGCGTTTGGCATGAGGGTGATTGGAGTACGGCACTCTGGCTTGCCGGAAGAATATGTTGATGAAATGTACAAGCCTAGTGATTTGAATGATGTGTTGCCTGTTTGTGATTATGTGGTGATTACGCTACCGCTTACAGAGGAAACCCGCGGGTTACTAGGTGCTGAGCAATTTAAGTTGATGAAATCATCAGCGTTTTTGATTAATATCGGCCGGGGGGAAATTGTAGATGAAGTAGCGCTTGTGAATGCACTTGCGACCGCTGAAATTGCTGGTGCCGGCTTGGATGTATTTGTAGTTGAACCATTGCCTGCGGAAAATCGATTATGGAAATTAGATAATGTGATTATCACTCCACATACCGCAGGATCTACCGAGCATTATAACAAACGGGTAATGGAGGATATTTTTATTCCGAATTTACGAGAATATGTGAATCGTGGCGTGCCATTGATTAATTTGGTGGATTATCGGAAGGGGTATTAGAGGATTTGGGCTTGATGAGGGTATCATCGGGCTTTTGAAGGACAAATTGACGTATGTTTTATCTTGTTTTGTCTCAGAGACCTCTCTGAGACATTTTTTATCCAATTTACACCTCTTTACCTCAGAACTACCTTTCCCAACAAACACCAACATTTATAATAAAATAAATTTGCAACCATCGGCGTTCTGCTCCGTCTATAGATTGAAAGGGTGTGGCAGATGTTAAGTGAGGAAATCGAAATCAATCAATTAAATAATGAAGATACGATTGAGTGGCTGATGAATGAGTATGGAAGAAGCGTGGTGCGGTTGGCGTTTACTTTTCTAAAAAAAGAGCAGTTGGCCGAGGATGTTGCACAGGAAGTGTTTATGAAGTGTTATGAGAAGCTGGACACATTTCGTCATGAATCTTCCTACAAAACGTGGGTGTATCGGATTACCGTTAATTTGTGCAAAGACCGTTTGCGGAGCTGGAGTTTTCGGAACCTCGTGTTGACGGAAATTTTTTCAAAGAACAGCATTTACCAAAAAACGCCCGAAACCGAATTAATGAACTTGGAACAAAAGGAGGAGCTTTCTAAAAAAGTGCTAGCGCTCCCTATAAAATATCGTGAAGTGATTATTTTGTATTATTACGAGGAACTTCCGTATAGCCAAATGGCTGAGTTGTTGGATTTAAGCATTCCCACGATCAAATCAAGACTGCATCGGGCACGCATTTTACTAAAAAGAATGATTGAAGGAGGCCGAAACGATGGATGATCGCTTAAATCAACTAAAGGAGAGTATGGATGACACAGTTCTAAAAAATCTCGACTTCCGCGCTAAAAATAAAGCTGAGGTGAGGATGTCCATCCATCGACCTAAAAAATCAAATCGATTTACCATGTTAATACCTAGAATGCTAAGTATTGGGTTTACTAGTTTGTTATTGTTTGGGATAGGTTATTTTGCCTTAGAAAATTCAGGTCTTCTTTCTCAAGAAGAAACGCAACAGCCAAACATGGCTGACCAGAAAGAACCTAATTTAAGCACTAAAAACGACAGGGTTTATACTCCGCCTAGTCAAGCAGAAAACCAACTTGAAATGACCAAGGAGGAGGTTTTGAACCTACTCTTAAATTCGGTGGATTACTTCGAAACAGTTTCGGGAAAGTTTGAAACGTATGATGTTTATTATGATCGCTCAACAAGTGGATCAATTATTGAATACACCATTAGTAATAAAGGTATCATTGGTGGTTATGAAAAACTGACTAGCATCCCTGATGAAAAGGTGCCAGGTGCAAAGGCTCAATCCCTCGAAATGTTTTATAATGACCAGGTTGTTTGGCGATTAGAAAACAATACAAAATCCTTTACAGCGATGGAATATGAATCAGAAACAAAACGAGGGCAAGTCAAACCAAATGATGTGTTCTCCATTCGTATTAGTAAAATTTATGATTCACCTAATCACTTTAGGGAAAGACCTCCGGTTGGGAGTGCACATTCTTCGTTATTTCCTTATGAGTTTACGGCTAAATACTTACGATTTACCGATGATTGGATAATTGAAAATCAAAATGAAGAATTGCTTGGCCATAATACAGTAGTTTTATCAGGTAGCATCGATAAAAGCCTCGTTAATATGATGCAACCGGAGGAACAACACTTCCGTCTTTGGATTGATAAAGATACCGGTATTTTGCTAAAGAAAGAGGTTTATAAAGCAGATGGTGAAATAGTCAGCTACTTACATCCGGAACGTTTAGAGGTCAATATTCCGGTTGATTCCACCCTATTCATTCCTGACTTAGCCGATTATCAGGAAAGAATAATAGAAGGACCTTCGTACGAGGACCCGCGTGAAGCAGAGATTGAAGTAGTCGAGCATGCTGATCTTGTCAAAGATGCTGTTGAAGAAGTCGTAACAATTTTACGCGACCAGGTTCCATTCCTATACGAATTTTCTCACACAGATTTGCAGCCATATTCTGCGAGTTTGGAAAAGTATCATGAATTCACTCAAGCATATTTAACTTATAGCTTTAAAAAACCGCCACAAGAACGAGGTTCCGGCTCACAATTGTTGTATGTAAGAATGTATCATAAAGATTCCGTAGTCCGATCCTTTACCGATTTTGATACGGAAAAAGGCGAAGAACTCGGCAATTTCACTGTAAATGGCATCAATTGGAAAGCATTTGAAATCAAAAGCAATCCAAATACCCATTTTATCGGAACTCATGGGGACTATATATATGAAGTGGTCACCCAGGAAGTATCATTTGATGAGGCTAAAAACTTATTAAACTCTTTTAACAGGAGTACAACGAGACCATAATTCCAATAGGAAAAGGTGATGTCTAAGGGGACATCACCTTTTCTCTTCCGGAATTTTAAATCTGATTACTCCCAACAACCATAGAACCCTTGGTAGTTTCTATCTCCGGATGGACCCTTCGAATTACCGTTGGTCTTAATAAGAACAGAACGACACTAACTAGAAGTCCCGCCGATAGGAGTAATATCCACTCACCTGGGAATATATCATAAAGAAAGCCATAAAGGACCATTCCGATTGGCATCAGAGCCATTGCCATTGTTTCTAATAAGGAAAACACGCGACCTTTATATTCATCTGCAATTGTCTTTTGGAGCATAACCTGTAAAGGAGTATTGATGACGATAACCATTGACCCGAAACAAAACATCAGAATCATATAGTAGATAAATATTTGCCAATAGTTAAGCGAAATAAGTAATGGCAGTGAAATACACCCCATAATGATACCGAACATAACGATTCCCCGTTTAGACACTAAGAGCGGGAAGCGCACTTCTTTTCTTATCGAAAATAAAATTGACATTAATAACATCCCTGCTGAAAAGGCTCCCTGCGTGAATCCAAAATGCTGCGACTTTATTTTCATTTGATCAATCAGAATGTACGAATAACCAACCTCAAACGCTCCCATTAAAAAGTTAATAAGTAAAGCGACCCACATCATAGCTAGGATGATTGGCTGTAATTTTAAATATTGAAGGCCAGCCTTAATACTATGCAACATCGTTTCTTTTGACTCACCTTCTACCGTTTCTTTCTGCTTGCTAAATAGTTTGAAATTCATCGTTGATTCCAACAGAATTGCTATGCTCGAAGCGGTTATATAGAGGATGAGAAATACCGGTATTGAAACGGCACCATATAACACCCCTCCTACCGCAGGACTTCCAATCGCTGCAAACGAAACGGACATTTGATTTAACGACATCGCCTTTTGAATTCGCTCCTTATCAATCAATCCCGTTATCGAAGACGAGAAGGCTATCCCTGAAAAACTTGAAGCAATCGCTAAAATACTAGTGGTTGTATATATCGCAACAAGTGACAACCCCGATACAAGGGTAACAATTAAAAGCCCGCATATTGCTAAAGTTGTTACGATTTGAGCAGAAATAACAATCGCTTTTCTTGAGTATTTGTCTGTAATTGCCCCGGCAAATGGTGCAATAAGAGTTCGCGGTAATATATTGCAAATAAGATTCATGGCAAAACTTGTAGCCGACCCTGTTAATTGCAATATATAAAAACTAATCGCAAACGCATACACCTGTGCACCAAATGTGGAAATCATTTTACTAATGGTAAACGTAAATAGGTGGTAGGTTGCCTTTTTTAATTTCAATTCATCACTCATCGAATATCACACCTTCAAAAGTTTAATTTGATTAAACAAATCATAACACATCCTCCTCTTTCTTTTCAAGAGAAAGTTTAATATAATTAAACTAAATAATAAAATGGAGGGCTCATGGACTATGCTAGGAGAACGAATACGAAAAATTAGAAAACAGAAAAAGATGACACTTGAGACCCTAGCTGGAAAAGAATTGACCAAAGGGATGCTCAGTCTAATCGAAAATAATAAAGCGAAACCGTCAATGGAGAGCCTATCCTATATAGCCGAACAGCTTGAGGTTGATGTTACGGAACTATTGGGTGTTATCGATTCGCAGGAGCTTAGGGATTTGCTTGAACAGGCGGAGAAACTTTATCATGCGGAAAGACTTTATCGTCAAGAAAAGGGTGGGAGTTCAGAAAGAAATCAGCAAATCATCACATTGATTGAACCATATGTCGAACATTTAACTCAGGGTTACGAGGCGGCACGTCTTTTAGAGATATACGGTTATTCCCTTTACTTTGAAAAAAGTCCGGAATGGCGTAGTTATATTGACCGTGCCGCTAATATGTATGATCAGATGAATATTACCTCGAAACGTGCAAAAATTGGGATATTTCGATCGACAAATGAATTTTCCGATGGGGATTATGCAAGGTCATTAGTGAATTTTTTAGCAGAACGAAAGGAAATTGAGACTCATCACGCGTACATTGATCCAATGACGAGGCTAGACCTTGATTATAACGAGGCGGTAGCCCATTTTGCTGTCGGAAATTCCGAATTGGCCTCTCAAGTGATGGAAAGGGCTTTTCAATTTTCAAAGAAGGAAAAAATTTTTTATCGAATTGATGATTTATATCGCCTTGCTGCAGCCCATGCCGTGATGTCCAATCATGAACGTCAAACGGAATATTATATTAGAAAATTACAACAGTACGGAGAATTTGCCGAATATAGACCAGCCATCATCTTTTGCAGATTATTATCGACCATGTTGCTCATTTCTGTAAAACGTGAATATTCCAAAGCCATAGAGGAAATCAATGATTTTTTTAGTGAACCCGATAAAATGGATGGGTTCGAGCCGTGGTTTTATTTAGAGAAAGGGAAAGCCCTCTATTATTTGGGTCACTACGGAGAGGCCCTTGAGACCTTTGATATGGTAGAGATTCCTGTTCTCTACCATCCATACGATCTGTCGATTTTTTTCGTTATGTTTGCCTATAAGGCTCTTGTCTTCCATAAACTTGGGAAATGTGACGAAGCCCGGGAATGGGCCACTAAGGCTGTTGAGAAATTTGCCCCCCTTCCAGAAACATCTTTTAAAATATTCAGCTTGGATGCTTACCGTGAAATGATGAAAGGTTAATTTTATTTAGACTAGCACATAATTTCAAAATTGGCGTAGAGAAGCCTTCTCCACGCCAATTTTTATGACTATCTTTTCCTCAAAACATAGATCATTTGTTGGCTTTCTTCTGTTAATGGGTTTTCCTGCCAATCCCGGTATACATGTAAGATTTCGAAACCAGTTTCGTGCAGCAGTCTTTCCATTTCCTTCGGGAACACATAGCGAAGTCGGATATTCGTTCGATTCTCGTCCACCATACTGCCCTTTTCATCAAAAAATTTTCGAATCGTTTCATAGTGTTGGATTTGCGTTAGGGCATCATAGCGGCTAATTGTATAGAGATCGACTTTCAGCCTGTCCTTCGAATAAGATTTCCAATATTCTTCTATGCTCGGCTGCAGCAATTCTTCTAAACTTGGAAAACGAGTGCCAAAGATAAAAATGCCTCCGTCTGTTAATTGTCTATTCACGGAAGTCAATAGTCCATTTTGATCCTCATTACTGAGAAAATGCTGAAAAGAGTTGCCAACCATATAAATAAGGGAACTTTTAACACTTAATTGAAGATTGCTACAGTCCTGTTCCACCCATTCGATGGGCAGACCGGCTTGACTAGACTTCTGACGTGCATGATTTAGCATTCCTTGATGAACATCCACTCCAATTAATGGATGCCCTGCTTTTGCAAGCGGTATCGTTACCCTACCGGTTCCACAGGCTAAGTCGATAATGGGTCCCTCCACTTTTGCAGCCCATTTTAATAAAAAGGGAATGTCATCCGTAAACGGATTGTTCTCCTCATCATAAGCAATGGGATCTTCGTATTCTTCAAAATTAGTCATTCTGCCTTCCTCCTATAGATGGCTTAGGCGCATTTTTTGTGTATCAAATTGATATAACATGGATTGCATGTCATCCAACTTCTGGATGAATAGAGTAGATCCATTCCAGAATGAGGTATGCGCACCGTCAACCTTCTCTATTTGCTTTACATTTTTCAAATCAAAGATGATAACACTTGGGGAACTTTCTCCCATTTGACTATCGACAGCCACATATTGTCCGGTTGAATCTATCGATAGTTGGTAAATGGCAACACCCTCTGTTTGGCTATTCATTTTTGAAAGCATGCTGAACGTTTCTGATTTGCGATCGAATACTAAGAGGGATACACTTGGATGTTTTCCAACTAATTCATATTCCTGCAAAGTAAAGATGATATTTTTTCCATCTGGGTCTTCAATTGCAGAGCCAATACGGGTATTCTTTTCAGTTATATATTCTTTTGGGATATCATTGATTGTCATAAGGGTTTCCAGCTTACTTCCCTCGAACAGTTGAATCTCATTTCGTTCATTACCGATAAGTTCTCTCTTCGATAGTTCTCTTACTTCTCGAATGATATAAAGACCATCCTTTTGGAATAAATCAAATTGATACGTCGTTATTCCGTAATACGGATTTGCCGTAGTCGTTCGGTAGACATTTGCTTTAACCACAGCTGAATCTCCATTTTCGGTTGTTGATAAAATTTGATAACCGGATTGGTGAGGACTCGAGTAGGTGAGAAAATCAGGAGGATTTTCCATCATGCTTTTCGCATAGTCATCGTCCCGATTGACTAAAGCTTGCAGATACCCTTCGATCGTATCGACTGCCGATACACTCTCATCGCTTAATGAGATTTTCATGATCCTTGACGGCTGCTCTTCTTCCCCTTTCAAAACAAAAATTTCATTTTTCTCGGAATGCCAAATCGGTGTCTTGTATTGATATAATCCCTTGTTAGTGTGTATTCTTCCTACTGGATTGGTCGTGATTTGCTTTTTCGTTTTGCCATTTAGGTCGGCAATCCAAACGTTTTCAAACTGGCCTTGTTTTTTTACATATGCAACATAAGAGCCATGATAAGAAATGGAAGGCTCCTTCCCCTCATCAATTTTCTTCTCTTTACCACTCTTTAAATCCTTTACGATAATCTGCCCATCCCGTTCGAAAACGGATTCATTCTCATGGATGGTATTTGGTGAAAAATCGATCTTCTTGGCTACTTCTTCGCTCACAGGTTGGAAACCTTGATTGTTGTAACGATAGATTCCTTTGTTTTTTATCGAAACGTATAGATCACCTTTATGATGCGTGTAAGCAGTAAACTCGCCACTACCGATATCAAAGAAGGAAATGGCATTCGTAATATTCAATGAACTAGCACTTACCTGGTTCGGTTGGAAATTGCTTAGAAATAGACCGATGAATACCGCTGCGGCAAGCAAGCCGCTTATCCATGCATTTTTCTTTATCTTCTGCTTTCGGGAATAATAGTTTCGCAGTTTCTGCTTTAATGCTTGATCAATGTAGATATGGTTACGTAATTCTTGTAGCGATCTTTCCACTTTTTCCTGTTCCATTACGTTTCCCCCAGACATTTTTTTACTAAAATACCGACCTTTTTTGTAATCCGACTTGATTTAACGCGCAGAAAATCTTCGGTTTTTTTTAAAACCGCAGCCATCTCTTTAAATTTCAGATCAGCAAAATATCGTAAATTGGTAACCTCTAAATCTTCTGCTGACAAATGGGCTAAGCTCTTTTTCAAGCAATCTAGTTCACTAGATTGCTCAAATGGGTCTTCAAAGGGGAGGGGTGGAAAATACACGTCTAGATCCTCTCCAATCGAGAGGTTTTTCTTTTTTCGGTAGTAATCTATCACTGAATTCCTAGCAATGGTAAACAGCCAGGCCTTTGGATTTGAAACATCTTTTAGCGCTTGTTGCTTTTCGTAGGCCTTGCGGAAGGTATCACTGACGATATCCTCTGCATCCCACTTGTTGCTTGTTTTTACATACACATACCGGTACACATCATCAAAAAATTGATCATAAAGCTCTATAAACGAAATATTCACTGTAAACCTCCTCCCACTTTAAGAAACGATACAAATCAAAAAACGTAACAGCTATTTTCAGGAAATTTTTTCTCTTTTTATGATAACCCGAAATATGGCGAAGGGACAGGAATATTATCCCAAAAAACTTCAAAAATATCCCTATCACCAAATTAAGATTTCCTAAAAGCACGCTTCATCAAGCTGATAAGAAAGAGCAAGGGAATATAGCCAAACAGTAGAGAAATTCCTAAATATGGAGTCAGAATTTTAATGACCATACCAAAGGAAATATCCTCCAAAAGAATGTTAAAACAAAAGATTAGAGCAAGGATTCCGATTAATGATTTTGTTGGGGTGAAGTTAAAATTCACTTTCAAAATTCTTGTGGCTGACCATAAGTAAATGCAAGCACTCGAAGTAATCACGATGAGATAAACGAAAATAAAGATGAATTCAAAACTTTCCATGAACGAAAAGGAAACAATTTTGATCATCGTTAAAGTTGGCCATAAAAAATGGTTTAGTTTTCCCTGTGTGTAATATAGAAATGTAAAAATCGCCAACACAACATAAATGAAAACGGATGCAAGATGTCCAAAATGAGCCCACTTTAGTGATTTTTGGCCATTTTTGATAAACGGTAAGTAGATGAATAAACACTCTAAACCTACAAAGACATAGACACTTTCTCTAGCAGAAACGAGGTAATCCTTCCAGCCATGATTGAAAAACGGCATGATATTTCGCAGTTCTAGATATGGAAACAAGGCTGTAAAGAATATTAACAGAAAGACTGGAATCACTACTCCCCAAAACGCCAAACCAGTGACAACTCGAAAGCCTCCAGATACGATATAGTAGCACACAACACAAAATGCCAAGGTAATTTCCCAAAGTGGAACCCGATCAAATGCTAAAGTTTGAAGTAAATCGATATAAATATATAAAGTCGAGAAACCTATAAAGGAAAAATAAAGGACCAAAAGAATATTTAGAAGGCTGCCAACATATTTTCCAAAAAGGTCTGTATGAAAGGAAATGAGGTCACCTTGACTTGATGATCTTACAACAAAGAAGATCATCCACAAAATCACAAATAACACAAGACCAACGCCAAGAACCGATAGCCAGGCATCTTGCTCTGCTCCCTTTATAATGCGCGTTTGAAAATTTAGCAATCCAACTCCAATTTGGGAACCATTAACAAGAAAAAATAAAAAGAACGGTGAAACCATTGAACTTTCTTTTACTGGGGCTTTTTGCAAAACGATCACCTATTTTCTTAATCCGGATTGAATAATCTTTACATCAGTTTTCACTTTCACCTTTAGTTGGTCATACGATTGCTCGTAAAATACTTTTTCGTTCCAGTTGCGTGAATGGGCTCTAATGATATCACCCAATCCTAGTGGATCAACCTTGTTTTTTTGAAATAGTTTAATAAGCTCCGTTATTTCTTTATTTAGATTCTTTTCAATGGCTCGCTTTATTAACGCTATGTCTGCTTCGCTTTGTAAGTGAATCCAGGTTGGGAACTCCATGATTCGGGTGGAGATTTTTAGATGTAGTGTAAGTTCAGGTTGATCACCCAGTTTGCTGACTTTCCATTTTGACTTGTTTTTCAGATTGCGATGAACAAAATGACCTTTTTTCGATTGTTTTTGGATAGGCACTTCAGCAAATCCTTGATGGCTATAGGTGTCCATTAATCCAAACAAGTATGCTTGCTTATTATTGAGGGATAGCTTAAATTGATCATCTTTCCAAATGGCTAAGCCATTTATCTTTACTTTTTTTTCTGTCCCAAGTCCTAAAATTGGAGTGTAAGGGTCCCTTCCTTTTCCATAGTAGTCATTTAAAAAAATATGAGAATTCGTTTTTGGCATAAAGAACTGTTCATAGTTTTGAGTAACCGTATCGGCAATGCTAAGGGTCTTATCTTTTTTAACTGCATCCATAAAATCTCTTGCCGATGGTATACCAACAACTATCTGAACATTTGTACCAACGAGCGGGTTATTCACAAGCGGGTTAATTACTTCCTTTACCCCTTTTTTGGCTAGTTCTTCACCAAAGACAATGACAAGCGTTTTTGAGAGCTCAATTTGATTTTTCGTTTGCTCATTTGTTTTTTGAAAAATCGTACTCGATGTATCTCCTGACACTTTTCGAACTTCAAGACTTTCCGAGTTTTTACTTTTGGTAAAGTCAGGATAGAGAAGGGTTCCAACTAATTCCCCTTCCTCATTTTTGTCGTAACCTATCACATGAATAATACTAATTTGATCAATAATTTTTGTTCGTGTGCAGCCAATCAGTAAAATCATGCACATGCAACATACAATTAATCTCATGTTAAGTGCCCCTTAGGATCATTTTTTCATTCTGTATCGAGGTTTTTTTCACGATCTTGATGTTGTTGGGAGGAATATTTTTTTATCCCCAATGTTCTTAAAAACGATGGGCGAATATTCTTCACCGCATAGGAAGGACGAATAAACGTATCTGACAAGCCATGTTTTCTCAAGGGATACAACGGGACCATATAAGGAGCTCCTAAAGACTTCAGTCTCATTAGATGTCCTAATAATAAAATAACGCCAATCGCTAATCCAAAACCTCCCCAAATTGCTGCCAATAGGATGAACAGAAAGCGTAGCATCCTTACCGTAATGGACATTTTGTAAATAGGAGTGGTAAACGATGCAAGGGCAGAAAGAGCGACAATGATTAATAAAATGTTACTTGTGAGCGCCGCATCAACCGTTGCTTGTCCAATAACGATTCCTCCAACAATCCCGAGTGTTTGCCCAATTTTGGTAGGCAGCCTTGAGCCCCCCTCTCTTAAAAGTTCAATCGTCAATTCCAGAAACAGTACCTCTATTACAGGAGGGAATGGTACATTGGCTCGTGAAAAAATGATTGGCCCTAATAAGTCATTCGGAATAATTTCATAATGATAAGTCAGAATAGCTACATATATTGAGGTGGCAAAGATCGAAAAGATAACCCCCATTATTCGAATTAGCCGGAAAAAGGAGCCTTGCATCCAGCTTAAATAATAATCCTCACCTGCTGAGAAAAAATTCATCAGATTAGCTGGGCCAAGAAGGACGTAAGGGGACCCCTCGGAAATAATCGCAAGGTTTCCCGTTAATAACGAGTCGACAACCCGATCGACTCTTTCTGTAGAAACAAGCATTGGAAATGGAGATGTTGAATTATCTGAGATATGTTCCTCTAACCGTGTATTATCCATTAAAACATCAATGTCAATCGATTGGATTCGTTGCCTGGCAGTTTTGACGTATTCGGGATTTGTCATACCATCCAAATAGGCAATGATAATACTTGTTACAGTTTCATTTCCTACTTTTATTTCTTCAAATAGCAAGTTAGTGCTGTTTAACTTTTGCCTTAGCAAATGTAAATTCACGCCTAAGTCCTCGACAAAGCCGACTTTAGGTCCAATCACACTAAATTCATTTTCGGTATCATTATTGGGGCGGCGCCCGAGATTAGAGTCAAGTAGTTTCACTAACAAACAGTCAGTGTCTGTTTCTTTAAATTGGATAACGGCATATCCCTTCGTTAATTTCACTTCGACTTCGGAAGCATCATTGGTAATCTGCTTTTTCTCGACGGGAATGACATTTTTTATATCCTTGATGTTTTGAATATGAGTACTATTTTCCTGGATTGGCGATATAACTAGCTGGTGAAGAAGCGCGGATTCAATCACCGTGGAGTAAAAACTGATTTTTATCGGCACATTTTCTAGCGGTGAAAAGCTAAAAAAGTCACTTGATTTCTTAGCTCGAGTGAAAACTTCTTGAATGTTTTTTCCGCCACTCGTTTGATTTTTCTCCGCCAATTTTGCTCTTTTTTTAAACATATAACCATCACCATTCTTCATATTAACTTGAAGGCTAAGCTATAGTATTGTTCATTGGAAATAAAAGTATGTATAAAAAAAGAGTTGAAAATTTCCGTTAGAAAATCCCCAACTCTTGTTAAATTATGAAATGGACAAAGGCAAGGAATGATTTTTCATTTGATGAACCTTTCGTCCCCAAGCATAAAAGAAAAGACTGGCCACAGAAAACAAACCCATCGTCAAAAACATGACTTCTCCTCCAAACGAAACAAGCAAAATTCCCCCAAACCATGGACCGATAAAATTCCCGATTTCGCTGAATCCTTGCGCTCCATAATACATCCCCCTCATCTCGGATGTGGTAATTTCGTCAATTTGGGCATACTCCGATGGGATAATAAGAATTTCACCAAAAGTGAAGATAACCATCGAAAGGATAAAACCCGACCAACTATCGGAAAAAGCAAAGCCAATTTCCCCAACAGCAAATAGCAGGCTTCCCATGACAAGACGATGAAATAGACCGAACCGCTCTGACCATCTGGTGATAAAAACCTGAGTCGTGATGACAGTGATTCCGTTGATACTCATAAGATAGCCGAATAATTTAATGCCATCTGCAATGTTTTTTTCCAAATATTGTGAAAGTGTAGCTGACATTTCACCATGGACGGTTGTTAATAGTACGCTGCCAATGATAAACAACAATAATGCTTTATCTTTACGAAAAACTCCCCAAGCTTCTGAGATTCGGACTGGAGTTTCATTATTGGTTGTTTGCGTTTTGAGGCCTTTGACCATCATCGCCAACGTAAGAAAATAGATGAAATAGATGAGGGCACTTGCGATAAAAGCGATACTATTTCCTGCAACTCCAAATATCGTTCCGATAATGGGACCTATTGAAAAACCGATATTACCAGCTAAATAGCGATTTGAAAATACTCGGAATCGCCTTTCTTTTGGCGTTAAGTCAGCGATAAGGGCTTTGGAAACCGTTGTAAAAAACGAGCTAAACAAACCACGAATAATATTGATTAGCATTAGTAATATTGGAGTTTTAATGAAAAGAAATCCTATAAAAACAATAGACATAACGAGTAAACTAATCAACAGGAGTCTATTTCTACCTATAAAATCTGATAAGGTTCCGCCGACAAATCCACCTATCGTCGCAGTCAGTGCACCAGCGCCAACAATGACGCCAACGTTTATCGGATCGATATGATAGGTGGATAGTAGATAAATCGGCAAATAGACAAGACTCATGGCGTTCGTTAGGCTAATGAGAATCGTACCTAGCATCATCAGATGAATGAAGGGGTGATGGGCTTTCCAAGCGGTTATTAACCTGTCAAACATCATGGAACATTCACCACAAATGGTACAGTAAATACTTTGCCATCTTTTTGGAACTGTCCCCAAATTTTATAAATGCCATTCGTAGGAAACGTTGTTTCAAAAAGGGCATCTGGCCCGCTTCCCTGACCTTCGATAGCATGAACATGGAGGTAGCGTTCGGCATCCTCGGAAAAAACGACAACATGGCCAATTGATCCTAAGTATGGTTCAAGATTAGAAATGGGTTCACCAGTGGTTTCATCCTGCAAACTGAATTTGAGTGTCAGCTCTTGTCCCGCCTCAGGCTGCGGTTCAATATACAAAGTAATTTTTTTACCATCGACTCGTTTTTCAAGCGTACGATCAACCGTAACGGCCATTGGTTGCGCTTCTTCTTCACCTTCAACTGTAATCCAAGCCATTTTACTCATTGGGCTGCCCTTAGTTGGTTTGAAATCGGCGACCATTCGGTAGTCGCCACCGGTAGGGAAATCATTGGTGATTTCAAAAACCCCATCCCCTTTGTATTCCGGATGAACATGATTAAAATAGGATAAATCCTTGCTTACTATGATTAAATGTAGTAATTTTTCGTGATTAATTTCGAATTGATCGATCGGTTCATCTCCGTTGGTTATTTTTAGACGAACCAAGGTTTCGGAAGCTTGCCGGTCAGCAAGCTCCCATTCCACCTTGACGTCATCCTTATCAATCCGATCACTTACTTCGATCGTGGTCTCTTCTTCCTCCCAGGAGGTATTTGTTCCACAAGCGGTTAAAAACAACATCAGTGCGCTTAGTAGGAAAAATCGTTTATTCATATCGCAATGCCTCGTTTAATGGAGTTTTGGCTGCTCTTTTTGCTGGTGAGAAACTTGAAATTAAGCTGATTATGATGCCAAACAAAAAGATGATTGTCATAATAAGCGGTGAAACACCGAAATCAAATGTTAAGGAATTAATCTCGACAAAACCTGAAGTGATATAGATTAACAGTGTTCCAAACAAAAGACCGATAACCGTAGCTGAGAGACCAATACCGAAACCTTCAAGTAAGATCATTGAGATAATTTGCCCCCGTGTTACCCCCACCGCACGCATCATCGCAATTTCACGAATCCGCTCCATGATATTAATCAACAGTGTATTCGTTATGCCAATACCGGAGACGATGATACCGAGGACAACTAGCCCGTTTACAATGCTAAATGAGCCGGTAATGGTACCACCGATAACGCTCACCCAATCTTCTGGACCCCACATCTCCTCGACCCGTTCCCCAAATTGGTCGTAGATGTTTTCTCTTAGTTGCAGTGGACTTGTTTGATTATCCTTGATGACAAGGGCATTGCGTTCATATTTAACACCAAAGTTTTCTTTAAAATGCTCACTGCTCATGAAAGCACCGTAACCGCTGTTTTTCATCGTGTTTACAACTTTAACAACCTTGAAAGCTTTTTCGCCGGCTAGAGTATCTAATGTAATCGTTTCACCGATTTTCCCTCCCCAAACTCCGTAGGAAACTTCATCTAAAATAATTTCGTCATACGCTAATCCCTCAATCAATTTGCTATGTGAATTTTTTTGCCCAGTGAACAATGGGAAGCGGTCAATCCAATCTGAACCTACTCCATAGACCGGGAGCATTCGCTTTTCACCCTTTAATTTCCAAACGATTCCTTGTAAAGAATAGGTGGTGGCATCAGCGACACCTTCTGTTCGCTTGATGACATCTAAATCATCTTTTTCAATATGATGGAACATGATATCAAGATTACCACCATATGATTGATGAATTAGTTTTTCGTAAGTTTGTAATAAAGCCGAATTCAATGAACTCATTAACACGATCATCGCAATGCCTAAACATAGAATGACAGATGTCATGGAAGTACGGCTGATGTTGCGGTTAAGATTTCGAATCGCGACATCTCCTGAGAATCGAAATAAGAATCGGTACAATCCTTTTAAAATAAAGCTAAACAGTTTAAATAAATACGGGAATAGTAAAGCAATTCCAATCAAAAGCGGCAAGACAAGTGCCAAATGTTTGATGAAAAAACTTAGTCCAATCAGCAGGATGCCGATGATACCTAACCACTTATTTTTACTACTTGAATTTGTTTTATTTTCTTTTAAAATTTCAATGACACTAACCTTTCCAACCTGATGTAATGGATACCAAGAGGCAAGCAATGGAACAAGCATACCAGCAAGGACAGATACGGTTAATCCAGTTGTTACTATCATTGCACTGTTACTTAGTACACCAAATAGCATGAATATAAGGGTTTTTAGTCCGATTGCTAGCCCAAATCCTAGTAACAAGCCAATTACTGTTCCGATGATGGCCAGTAGTAAAACTTCAGCAAGAACCATGGCTTGTAATTGGTTTGGTGTATAGCCGATTGTTTTTAGCACGGCGAATTCATTTCTTCTTTCCTTTATGCTGACGTATAAAGAGTTAAAAATAATAAAGGCACTAAGCGCGATACCAAGGAATCCAGCGATATAAAGGGCTAAGAAGAATGTTTGTAAATCTTTATATTGGACATCAAAGTCGAGGACAACAGGCTGCAGGTAGATGCCAGAATTACTTTTTACCAAATGGTCCAACTCATGTTCTACCTCTTTCAGATTGTTAGGGTTTGATGCTTTAACCGAAATGCCTTGGATTTTACCTTTATGGTTGAACCAATCTTGGACTACTGGCAGTGGCAGAGCAACAGCCCAGTGGTGGTATTTGGCCATGTTCCAACTGGACGGTCCCATTAGGTCTTTCGTGTACTTAATGATTCCCGAGACTTTGACTTTTTTCACACCATTATCCGTATCAAAGGTAATCGTATCCCCAACCTTGGAGCCCCATACCTTAGCCGTTCGGTCAGTGATCACTGCTCCATCTGAGTTTAACTTGCCGTCGACGAGCTTGAAGCCTGTTACAGGCGTATCAAACTGGCTATAGCCGGTGATGACAACGCGTTTTTGGATAGAGGAAATCCCTTTTTCCTTTGTGACAAGTTTCGTATTTTCCTTCAAAATGGCAACCGATGTATAGTTACTGATATTGGCCATCTGCTGATGGATGTCTTCAGAAAAATAAGCTTTGGTTCCAGCGATATTGAAGTCCGCTTTGGCGAAGGCTTCCTTTAAATAGATAGGAAAGGCTTTTTCAGCGGTATCTACAGCCGCGATTACCCCAAAAGTTGAGGCAACCCCAATAATGATGGACATCATCGTTAAAAACGTCCGCATTTTGCGGCGCATTAAATTACGCCATGCGATTTGCCATTGTTTCATCCCGGTAGCCTCCTTTTATACGGCTTTCATTGACGATCAGGCCGTCTCTTACCACGATGATTCGGTCTGCTGTTTGAGCCGCCTGTTGATCGTGTGTAACCATCACTACGGTTATGTTTTCTTCTTTATTCAGTTTTGCTAGGAGCTTGAGTATGTCATTACCGTTTTTCTGGTCAAGGTTTCCGGTTGGCTCGTCAGCTAAAATGAGTTTTGGTTTCATTGCTAATGCTCTTGCAATGGCAACTCTTTGCTGTTGACCGCCACTTAATTGCGAGGGGAATTGGTTTTCTTTTCCCTGCAAGTTGACCTCTTCTAACAATTTTTGAACCGTTTGTTTAATGATTGCTTTTGATGCATTGTTAGCAGATAAGGCTAGGGCGATATTTTCGCCAACGGTCATCATCGGTAATAGCTGATAGTTTTGGAACACGAAACCTACTTTTGTGCGACGAAATAAGGTACGTTCCTTTTCATTTAATTGGCTTAACTGGACGTTATCAACTTGAATATTTCCAGATGTAGGGGTATCGAGTCCACCAAGCAGTTGAAGTAACGTGCTTTTTCCGGATCCGCTCGGACCCATGATTGCGACAAATTCGCCCTTTTTAATGTGGATGTCGTTATTTTTTAAGGCGTAAAAATCTCCTGACTCAAGCTTGTAAATTTTAGAAACATCTGAAACTGTAATCATCTCTTTACCTCCAATTGTGGTTTTGGTTTTCTTCATTTGTTCTACATTCACATTCTACTAAGTTAAGACCCTAACCAAACCGCATAGTTATAGGAGGACGCCGCATTGTTTCAGAGTACCACCACAAGATTTTGCGGTAGTCCCGAAAAGGAAATGGAAACACCCTTTAGCGCTTTAAAGCATGTGGGGACAGTCCCCACATGCTTTAAAGCGCTAAA
>NZ_JBTOOE010000016.1:0-98180 GCF_054786815.1 Pseudoneobacillus rhizolycopersici
CGGTTATCGTAGAAGACGTGTATGATCAAGTATTGAGCCGCGTCGAGGAACTTACAAAAGAAAAGAAATATGGCAACCCTGAACTTCAAGAAACATTCATGGGACCAGTAATCGACCAAAGTGCATTCAACAAAATTATGGAATACATTGAAATTGGTAAAGGCGAAGGCCGTTTAGTAGCTGGTGGTAATGGCGATAGCTCAACAGGTTATTTCATCGAACCAACGGTGTTCGCTGATCTTGACCCAAAAGCGCGTATTATGCAAGAAGAAATCTTTGGACCAGTTGTGGGTATTAGTAAAGCTCGTGACTTCGACCATGCACTTGAAATCGCAAACAACACGGAATACGGCTTAACAGGTGCTGTTCTCACTCGCAATCGTGCGAAGATTGAACAAGCGCGTGAAGATTTCCATGTCGGTAACCTTTATTTCAACCGTGGCTGTACAGGAGCCATCGTTGGTTACCAACCATTCGGCGGCTTCAACATGTCCGGAACCGACTCCAAAGCAGGCGGCCCAGACTACTTGCTACTACACATGCAAGCCAAAACAACATCAGAAATGTTTTAATAGTTAGATGATACAAGGAAAGAGGGGACAGTCCCTTTAGTGCTTTAAAGCGCTAGGGGACTGTCCCCTCTTTGTTTACAACGTTAAAGCGCTAAAGTGAGAGATGTTTTAGAGTTCTGTCAGTTATTGTCGAGAAAAAAGGCAAGGGCTTTCCCGCTATTTATGTACCGTTTTTGATTACGCTGTTATATAATACATTATTCGATTATATTGTATTATAATACACTACGATATTAAAGGAGTGACGGATTAAATGTCCACTCAGACGACGGGGATTGTGGTGATTGGTAAGATGAAACCGCAATATGCAGAGATTCTTACCGACGAGGCATTACTATTTGTGGAACAATTAGAAAGAAAGTTTGGAAACAGAAGATTGGAACTGTTACAGAACAGAAGGAAACGGCAATTAGAAATCAATAACGGTGTACTGCCTCAATTTTTAACAGAAACAGAGAATATAAGAAATGGAGATTGGACGATTGCCCCCCTACCTCATGATTTACTAGATCGCCGGGTGGAAATTACCGGCCCAACCGACCGAAAATTGATTATCAATGCCTTAAATTCGGGAGCAAAGGTGTTTATGGCAGATTGCGAGGATGCGACATCGCCAACTTGGGAGAATGTCGTGGATGGTCAAATTAATTTAAGGGACGCAGTAGATGGGACCATTTCTTTCGAAAATCCGAACGGAAAAAAATATGTGTTAAATGAGCAGACGGCTGTCTTAATGGTTAGACCTCGCGGGCTCCACTTAGAAGAAAAACATTTACTCCTAGAAGGGAAACCAATCTCAGGGAGTTTTCTCGACTTTGGCTTGTATTTTTTCCATAATGCTACCAAGTTAGTTGCCCAAGGGAGCGGGCCGTATTTTTACCTACCGAAGCTTGAAAGCCATTTAGAAGCACGGCTTTGGAATGATATATTTGTGTTTGCACAAGATGTGTTAGGTTTACCGCAAGGGACGATTAAAGCAACTGTCTTACTGGAAACGATTATGGCAGCCTTCGAAATCAATGAAATTCTGTATGAACTAAAGGAACATTCTGCTGGATTAAATTGCGGTCGCTGGGATTACATTTTTAGCTATTTGAAAAAATTATGTCAACTGGAGAAGGTGATTTTACCAGACCGTTCTCAGGTAACAATGACGGTTCCATTTATGCGAAATTATTCATTATTGACGATTCAAACCTGTCATCGTAGGAACGCACCAGCGATTGGCGGAATGGCTGCGCAAATTCCGGTACGCTATGACCTGCAAGCAAATGAAGAAGCTTTTGCCAAAGTTCGTGCTGACAAAGAGCGAGAGGCTCGTGATGGTCATGATGGGACATGGGTTGCCCACCCGGGACTTGTAAAGGTTGCGATGGAAGTTTTTGACCGGGAGATGCCGACGCCAAACCAAATTACAACCAAAAGATTAGAAGAATTAGAGATTACGGAAGAACAACTGCTAGAGGTTCCCAGCGGGACGATTACCGAGGCTGGAGTTCGGATCAATATAAATGTCGGAATTCAATATGTGGCATCATGGTTAAGCGGCCGAGGAGCAGCGCCAATTAATCATTTAATGGAGGATGCAGCGACAGCGGAAATTTCGCGAGCACAAGTTTGGCAATGGATTCGTCATCCAAAGGGCATTCTTGATGATGGTCGGAAAGTAACAATGGAAATGTATCAACAAATAAAAGATGAAGAGCTTGAAAAAATCAAATTAGAAATGGGCGAGACTGCTTTCGAGAATGGCCGATTTGACGAAGCGATAAAGCTGTTTGACCGCTTAATTTTAGAGGATGAATTTATTGAATTTTTAACCTTGCCTGGTTACGAGATTTTATAAGGAGGAATTGGATAATGACGAATCGCGTACAAAAACTACAAGAAAACTGGGAGTTAGATTCACGTTGGAATGGAGTCGTTAGACCCTATAGTGCGGAAGACGTAATTAGACTTCGCGGCACTGTTGATATTGAGTTCACGCTAGCACGTCGTGGTGCAGAAAAGCTTTGGAAACTAGTCAATGAGGAAAACTATGTGAATGCGTTGGGAGCCTTAACGGGGAATCAGGCGGTGCAGCAGGTTAAGGCTGGACTTAAGGCTATTTATCTTAGCGGTTGGCAAGTGGCTGCCGATGCGAATCTGGCTGGGCACATGTATCCAGACCAAAGTTTGTACCCGGCCAATAGCGTTCCGAATGTAGTAAAGAAAATTAACCAAGCTTTACAACGCGCTGATCAAATTCACCATTCAGAAGGGGACAATTCCATTGACTGGTTTGCGCCAATCGTGGCTGATGCTGAAGCGGGATTTGGCGGTCAGTTGAATGTATTTGAGTTAATGAAGGCAATGATTGAAGCAGGTGCAGCGGCGGTTCATTTTGAAGATCAACTTTCCTCTGAAAAAAAATGTGGTCACTTAGGCGGGAAAGTTTTACTACCAACTCAAACGGCAGTCCGTAACTTAATTGCGGCACGGTTGGCTGCCGACGTAATGGGTGTACCGACCTTAATTGTTGCCCGGACAGATGCGAATGCGGCTGATTTAATTACAAGTGATGTGGATGTTTATGATGCGCCGTTTATTACGGGGGAACGGACTCCGGAGGGATTTTTCCGGGTGAAGGCGGGGCTTGACCAAGCGATCTCTCGAGGACTTGCTTATGCCCCATATGCTGATTTAGTTTGGTGTGAGACGTCCGAACCAGACCTAGAGGAAGCTAGACGCTTTGCCGAAGCAATTCATGAAAAATTCCCTGGCAAACTACTAGCCTATAACTGCTCACCATCGTTTAACTGGAAGAAAAAATTGGACGATGAGACAATTGCTAATTTCCAAGAGGAGCTTGGAAAGATGGGCTACAAGTTCCAGTTTGTTACATTGGCTGGGTTCCATGCGTTAAACCACAGCATGTTTGAGTTGGCTCGCGGCTATAAAGAGCGCGGAATGGCCGCCTATTCGGAGTTGCAGGAATCCGAATTTGCTAGTGAAGCGAATGGCTATACGGCTACGAGGCACCAGCGTGAGGTTGGAACTGGCTACTTTGACCAAGTATCAATGGTGATAACGGGTGGAACGTCTTCAACGACGGCGTTGAAGGGGTCTACGGAGGAAGCGCAGTTTTAGAGGAATGAGGTCGATTCCCCGTTCGACTGGAGGAATCGGCCTGTTATTTATTATTAAACTAGGTGTAGGTAAATGTGGCGATTTTGTGATAAAGTTCGATATATTGGGGAATTGGTTCGATATAAATTTGTTTCGGTTCGATATATGGCTAAAAAGGTCCGATAAACTTCGAAAAAGGTTCGATAATTAATCCATGCATTCAAACCAGCATGAATTTACCCCAAAAAACACGAATAAAGTAAAGATAGCTTGCTACTTTGGGAGGAAAACACTTGTTAACAAGTAAACAACTAGTCCATATTAAAGAATTACAAAAAATTTGTGAGGCTGGCGAGCCATTTGAGTTGAAATTAAACTGGGACATGCTTGAAACGCGTCCAGAAAACGAAATTCATGATTTTTTTCATTATGAAAATGACAAATTAGTGGGTTTTCTTGGACTTTATGGCTTTGGCAACAAGGTGGAATTATGCGGGATGGTCCATCCCGATTATCGCCGGCGCGGGATATTTACCCAGCTTTTCCATGAAGCCGAAAAACTAATAGCAGAGCGTCAATACAAGAAAGTTCTTTTAAATGCCCCGACGACATCGGAAACCGCCAAAGGGTTTTTACAAACGATTCCATGTGAATATGCGTTCTCCGAACATCAAATGAAATGGGAAGCCAAGCCATTATCGAAACAAGAGGATGTTCACTTAAGACTGGCGACTCCAGAGGACTTGGAATTAGAGGTCCAACTAGAAGTGCAGTGCTTTGGTTTTGAGGAGACAGATGCCCGCGAATATAATGATCAAATTCGCTTGGTTGACGATCACTATATTATCGACTGGGATGGGAAGTCGGTTGGGAAAATGCGTCTCTCCCATCTAAATGGAGAAGCATGGATTTTTGGTTTTGCCGTTCTGCCAGGGTATCAAGGGAAGGGAATTGGTCGAAAGGCTTTGACCAATGTTGTACTGGAACAGCATCAAAATGGTTATCCCATTTTTTTAGAAGTGGAAGCAAAGAATGCAAATGCTTTAAGGCTCTATGAATCATGTGGTTTTAAGGCATATCATTCACAGGATTATTATGAAAAACATTAAAAAAGCTTGGAACGGGAATCGTTCCAAGCTTTTTCTATTCTATGCCCAGTTTTCATAATGGCAATTAACCTTCGCTAGTTTCACGAATGTTGCTAAAGAATCATAAATATGAGTAGAATTAATTGGGGGTGTGCAGTTTGAAACGAGAAAATGTAGATGAATATTTACAACAAGGCATTTACGGACCAAAGGAGATTAAGCCCGAGGAAAGAAAAAGATTCCTTGGAACATTACGCGAACGAATTGTGGTAGCCCTAACACAGGCGCAAGTTAGAGGGAATGACGTTGACAAACAGCTTGAAAAAATTTTAAAGGAAAATCCGAAAGCGCATATGTATTTGAATGGCCAAATGGAGTATCCTGCCCTATCAAGCTATATCAAAATGGCTGGAAAGGTTGGTATGACCTTTACAATGGTCAATAATCAGGATGTCGAAACGGATATCGGTCTGGTTGTAGCATATGATTACGCGGTTGATAAAGAAGAGATTTTTATTAAAAATGGACAAAATTCGCAGGTGAAATGGGAACCCCAAAAAGCCAAGAAAGGTGGTATACTTTCAAAGTTGAAGAAGTTGTTTTAATCAGGGGTGGATATACAGAAACAAACGCAGGGATCCCTAAGGATCTCTGCATTTTTGTGGCTATGAAAGGAGAGCTTATCTTCCAGATTGTCTATCAAAATTTCTCTTAAACATCCCATGAGCCTTAATCATATGACATTTTTCATAATAAGGCTGAAGCTCTTCATCGCATAATAAGTCAATCATATAAAGTCCATTTAGCTCCTGAAGCATTCTTTCAACAAGCTCCTTGCCAATTCCTCTATTTTGGTACTCAGGCAGTACCTCAAGTAAAGGTATATAGGCTGATAGTACACCATCACTTATCGCGGTAATAAACCCTACAACTTGATTGGCATCCTCATCAATGGCAAGGACCACCTTATAGCTGTTTTGTAGCAACTTCAAATGTGTCTCCGGTGCGGGTGGATTTGGCCAACCTACAAAAAACCCCTCCAACATATCAGCCGAAACACCCTCAACCGAAACCTGATAAATCATGATAAATCCCCCTAAAAATAACTAGATTAATAGAAATAGTATAATGGAAATATCTAACACCTGCAATGGCGCATTAGCGCTTTAAAGCGTGCGGGGACTGTCCCCACATCCTTTAAAGCGCTAAAGGAGCCCCCTTTTTCGTTGTTTTTCGTTGCTTTTGGTGGAGAAGGTTTGATATTATTTGTTAAATATTATGAGTTCGTGAGGTGACGGTTATGTCGAGAATTTCGCAGGATGAGGTTAAGCATGTGGCTCATTTGGCACGCTTAGCCATTTCAGAGGAAGAAGTTGAGATCTTTACAAATCAACTAGATGCAATTATTACATTTGCGGAACAACTAAATGAATTAAACACGGATGGTGTTGAGCCAACTTCACATGTGTTAGACATCAAAAATGTTTTGCGTGAAGATAAGGCTGAACAAGGAGTACCGCGTGAGGAAGTATTAAAAAATGCTCCTGAGCATCAGAATGGCCAATTTAAAGTGCCATCTATCTTAGAGTAAGGAGGGGACAAAAAATGAGTTTGTTTGATCAAAAAATGGCCGAGCTTCATCAGCTTTTACATAAGAAAGAAATAAGTGCCAGTGATCTAGTCGATGAATCCTTTAAAAGAATCAGCGAAGTCGAGCACCAGGTACAAGCCTTTCTCACACTTAATGAAGAGCAAGCAAGACAAACTGCTAAAACACTGGACAAAAAACTAGGAACTGATGACCTAAAAGGTCAGCTCTTCGGAATGCCAATCGGTCTAAAGGATAATATCGTCACAAAAGGCATCCGCACGACAAGCGGCAGTAAAATACTTGAGAATTTTGACCCTATTTATAACGCGACAGTAGTAGAACGTTTGAATGCAGCTAAAACAATAACAATCGGTAAGCTTAATATGGATGAATTCGCGATGGGTTCATCAACGGAAAATTCTGGCTACCAGAAAACACGAAACCCATGGAATCTAGAGACGGTCCCAGGTGGTTCTTCAGGTGGATCTGCGGCTGCTGTTGCCGCCGGCGAAGTCCTTTTCTCACTTGGCTCCGATACAGGGGGTTCGATTCGACAACCTGCGGCATTTTGTGGAGTTGTCGGGATGAAGCCAACTTATGGGCGCATTTCTCGTTTCGGTCTGATTGCCTTTGCATCATCGCTTGACCAAATCGGGCCAATTACCCGTACAGTTGAGGACAATGCGTACCTTCTCGAAGCGATTGCTGGAGTTGACCCAATGGACTCAACTTCCGCCAATGTCGACGTCCCAAGCTATGTTCAGTCGTTAACCGGCGATATTAAAGGGCTAAAAATCGCTGTGCCAAAGGAATATATTGGTGAAGGTATTCAACCAGAAGTAAAGAAATCGGTGCTAGATGCGTTGAAAGTTTTAGAAGCGCAAGGGGCGACATGGGAAGAAGTTAGCCTGCCGCATTCCAAGTATGCACTAGCCACTTATTATTTGCTATCATCATCGGAAGCGTCGGCAAATCTTGCCCGTTTTGATGGAGTTCGCTACGGGTATCGCACGCCAAACGCAGAAAATCTAATTGATTTATACAAGAAAACACGTGCAGAAGGATTCGGTGATGAAGTCAAGAGGAGAATTATGCTTGGAACGTTTGCTCTTAGCTCAGGTTATTACGATGCCTATTATAAAAAGGCCCAGCAAGTTCGCACCTTAATTAAGAAGGACTTTGAGAATGTTTTTGCCAATTATGACGTCATTATTGGTCCAACAACGCCAACTCCAGCTTTTAAAATTGGTGAAAAAACAAGTGACCCGTTAACGATGTATGCTAATGATATTTTAACCATTCCGGTTAACCTTGCAGGTGTGCCTGCGATTTCGATACCATGCGGTTTCACTAATGGTCTGCCATTAGGTCTGCAAATTATCGGTAAGCACTTTGACGAAAGCACGATCTACCGGGTCGCTCATGTTTTTGAACAAGTGACCGATTATCATAAACAAAAACCAGCGTTGTAAGGGGTGAGATAAATGGAATTTGAAACAGTGATTGGATTAGAAGTCCATGTCGAATTAAAGACAGAATCGAAAATCTTTTCGGCAAGCCCAAACCATTTTGGGGCCGATCCCAATACGAATACAAGTGTGATTGACCTTGGCTATCCAGGTGTGCTTCCGGTTTTAAATAAGAAAGTCGTTGATTATGCAATGAAAGCGGCACTGGCGCTTAACTGTGAAGTTGCTTCCCATACAAAATTTGATCGAAAAAATTATTTTTACCCAGACAACCCAAAGGCCTACCAAATTTCGCAGTTTGATAAGCCGATTGGTGAACATGGCTGGATTGAAATCGAAGTTGATGGTTATAAGAAAAAAATCGGCATCACCAGGATTCATATGGAAGAGGACGCCGGCAAACTGAACCATGAAAAGGGCTATTCACTGGTCGATATTAACCGCCAAGGAACCCCATTAGTAGAAATCGTTTCCGAGCCAGATATCCGTACTCCGAACGAGGCCTATGCCTACTTGGAAAAATTAAAATCCATCATCCAATATACCGGCGTTTCTGACTGCAAAATGGAAGAGGGCTCGCTCCGTTGTGACGCCAACATCTCGATTCGTCCAGTTGGACAGAAGGAATTCGGAACAAAAACGGAATTAAAAAACTTAAACTCTTTTAACTTTGTGCGCAGAGGTCTTGAATACGAAGAAAAGCGTCAACGAGAAGTGATACTTGCAGGTGGTACAATTGGACAGGAAACCCGTCGTTACGACGAAGCAACTGGTTCAACCATTCTTATGCGTGTCAAAGAAGGTTCAGACGATTATCGTTATTTTCCTGAACCGGACCTGACCGATCTTTATATTGATGAGGAATGGAAGGCTCGTGTCCGTGCAGAAATTCCAGAACTTCCGGATGCACGTAAAAATCGTTATATCACAGAGTGGGGGCTACCAGCCTATGATGCCAATGTGTTAACGATCACCCGAGAGATGGCGGACTATTTTGAAGCAACCGTTGCTGCAGGAGCCGACCCAAAGCAAGCCTCCAACTGGTTGATGGGAGATGTTTCGGCCTATTTAAATGCCGAGCAAAAGGAACTTCATGAAATCGCGCTTACTCCTGAAGGCCTAGCCGGGCTGTTAAAGTTAATTGAAAACGGAACAATTTCTTCTAAAATTGCCAAGGTTGTGTTCAAGGAACTCATCGAAAACGGTGGCAATGCCGAACAAATCGTTAAAGCCAAGGGACTCGTCCAAATTTCCGATGAGAGTACCTTATTAAAGGTAATCGGTGAAATTTTAGACGCCAATCCGCAGTCCATCGAGGATTTCAAAGCAGGTAAAAGTAAAGCAACAGGATTCCTAGTTGGGCAAATCATGAAAGTGACCAAGGGCCAAGCTAACCCCCAAATGGTTAATCAGCTATTGCTAGCAGAAATTCAAAAACGCTAAAAAAGAGGATGGTGCCAGGCACCATCCTTTTATTATGATTCGTTCTTTAGTAGTTTTACGGCCTCATCAAATTCCTTTTCAATGACATCGTTCTTTTTATAGGTAATTAAGCTAACGATAATGGAGATCATTAGGTTGGCAATAAAACCTGGGACTATTTCATAAAGGGTGTCACCAAGACCGACTTTTGACCAAATAATAACGGTGGCAGCCCCCACGATCATACCAGTAATAGCCCCCCAATTCGTCATCTTTTTCCAGAATAGACTTAAAATAATGACGGGTCCAAAAGCTGCTCCGAATCCAGCCCACGCGTATGCCACAAGGCCTAAGATGGTGTCGTTTTGCTCCCAAGCTAAGTAGCCTGCAACAAGTGATACCCCTAAAACAGCCATTCGACCGAGGAATACGAGCTGTTTATCTTTGGCATCCTTTTTGGCAAGTACTTTATATAAGTCCTCTACTAAAGCACTTGACGTTACGATGAGCTGGGACGAAATCGTGCTCATAATTGCCGCAAGAACTGCTGCTAAAATAAATCCAGCCACAAGCGGGTGGAAGAAAATCTGGCCAAGCTCAATAAAGACGGCTTCAGGATTTTTAAGAGTAAGATTCTGTTGCTTAAAGTAGGCAAGACCTACAAATGCTGTAAAGATCGTTCCGACTAAAGAGAAAATCATCCAGCCCATTCCGATGCGACGTGCGCTTTTGGTTTCTTTTACTGAGGTGATCGCCATAAAGCGGACAATGATATGCGGCTGACCGAAATAGCCGAGCCCCCAAGCCAATGCAGAAATAATTCCAATAACGGTTGTTCCCTTAAAGAAATCAAGTAAGGTAGGATCAATCATTCGAATTGTCTCAAATGTTTCTGTCGGTCCACCAGTCTTGAAGAATCCAATTATTGGAACAGCCAAAAGGGCTAATAGCATCATTAATCCTTGAATGAAGTCTGTATAACTTACTGCTAGGAATCCTCCAAATAATGTATAGGCTATAACTACTGTGGAAAGGAGTAATAATCCGGTATGATAATTAAAATGAAAGGAACTCTCAAAAAATACTGCTCCTGCGACCATTCCGGAAGAAATATAGAACGTAAAGAAGATAAGAATAACAATACCGGAAACTATTCGTAACAACTTAGTATTGTCTTTAAAACGATTTTCTAAATAACTGGGGATCGTGATGGAATCATTCGCTACTTGAGTGTAAGTACGTAAGCGTGGAGCAACAAAAAGCCAGTTAAGATAGGCTCCGATGGTTAATCCTATGGCAATCCATGCATCAGCTAACCCGGTTACGTAGATGCCACCTGGTAAACCCATCAGCAGCCAACCGCTCATATCGGCGGCACCAGCGCTTAAGGCGGTAACAGCAGGACCTAATGAACGTCCGCCAAGCATGTAATCAGTAAGATTGCTTGTTTTTCGATAGGCATACCAACCGATTAGCAGCATTCCGACCATATAAATACCAATCGAAATCATTTGGTAGATATCATTCGTCATGACTTTTCCTCCTTTTAGAAAATAATGAACAATAATTATATTTCTGAAAATATTCTAACATTTGTCACTATTTCGTCACAATGTATAAATATTGTTAATTTTGATAATTATTTCTGAAAATTGTATTTTGAGTATAATGTCCTAAAGCTTAATCACTTTAAAGAAATTATAGTCATGATAGAATTACATAAATTAATAATGGTATGATAGTTTATATTTAGAATTTTTAAATAATAGGGCGGTGGAATGATGAACAGTGTTAATTTTGGAACAGTGGCCGATAGTTATGCTCGTTCTCGTAATGATATACCTTATCAGCTTTTTGATAGTTTAGAGCTTCGCAATGTTTCTTTTCAAGGAAAAGAAGTTGTAGATATTGGTTGTGGTACTGGTGCATTAACAAGGAAAATAAAAATCCGAAATGGAAAGGTAGTTGGATTGGATCCATCTTCTGAGCTAGTTGAAAAGGCATTAGAAATAAGTAAAATGGAGTATCTTCCGATTGAGTATCGAATAGGTACTGCAGAGAGTACAGGACTTTCATCCAATTTTTACGACATTGTTACCGTTTTTCGTGCATGGCACTGGTTCAACAGCGAAGGAGCCATTCAAGAAATAAATCGAATTCTTAAACCAAGAGGAAAGCTACTCGTGATGGACTCAGGGTTTACAATGGAATCAGCCGTTGTTGTCCACACCATTTCAATTATCCATCAATTTATTTCTGGTGGAATAAGACCAGCAGGTTCAAAAGCTATTTCCAAGCAGAGAATTAATGGCTTTCCCGTAGAATGGTTTGAAGAATGGCGCCAACACGAATTTGAACTTCGTGATTTTTACAAAATTCATTACTCCGTAGACTTCACCAATGAAGAATGGGTGGACCGGGTCGCATCCTTATCATGGATGACCGACATGAGCCAAAAAGACCGCAAAATCGCCCTAAACGAATTACTAGAATCACTCAAAGAACAATTCGGCAGCAACACCACACACACCGTCCCACACACCTGCACCATCACCATCCTAAACAAATAAAATACTTTAGCGCTTTAAAGGATGTGGGGACTGTCCCCACATCCTGTAAAGCGCTAAAGTATCTTTTAATATTGGTGATTGTGGTTATACTGTTATTTATGGGTTTAAAAGGGTAGGATAAAAATTGTTGTTACTGCAGCTTTAGGGTAAAATAGAGTTTGGAATGTTATGGGAATATCTTTATTAATCAGAAACTATTATGAAAATAGGAAGTTGATCAGTATGAAACGTGCAAGAATCATATATAATCCAACATCCGGGCGTGAGATTTTTAAAAAAAACTTGTCAGAAGTGCTACAAAAACTCGAAATGGCAGGCTATGAGACATCCTGTCATGCGACAACAGGTGCTGGGGACGCAACTAAGGCTGCCCGAATTGCAGTTGAACGTCGCTATGACCTAGTTGTAGCTGCAGGCGGAGACGGCACGATTAACGAAGTCGTCAATGGATTAGCCGAACAAGAATATCGACCGAAGCTAGGAATTATTCCAGTCGGAACAACTAACGATTTTGCCCGAGCTCTTCATATTCCAAGGGATATCGAAGCAGCAGCGGACATTATTGTAAATGGTGACACGATACCTGTAGATATTGGAAGAATAAACGAGAAGTACTTTATTAATATCGCCGGTGGCGGCCGCATCACAGAGCTTACATACGAAGTACCAAGTAAACTGAAAACGATGTTAGGGCAACTAGCTTATTATTTAAAAGGAATGGAGATGCTACCATCCATTCGAGCAACGGATTTCAAAATTGAGTATGACGGCAAATTGTTTGAAGGGGAAGCGATGCTATTCTTAGTCGGACTGACCAATTCAGTCGGTGGCTTTGAGAAACTAGCTCCGAATTCATCGATAAACGACGGAATGTTTTCTTTACTCATCTTAAAAAAGACAAACCTAGCCGATTTCATCCGAATTGCAACCTTGGCCGTCCGTGGCGACCATATCTACGATGAAAACGTCATCTACACTCAAGCTAACCGAATCAAGGTCACATCAAATGAAAAAGTCCAATTAAACCTAGACGGAGAATTTGGAGGCCTGCTACCAGCAGAATTCGAAAACCTATACCGGCACCTAGAAGTCTTCGTCCCAATGAACAAAATCCGACCGGAAGACAGACCATAAAAAAATCAAAGGCTCGTTCCACTAGGGAACGAGCCTTACTTTAGCGCTTTAAAGCATGTGGGGACAGTCCCCACATGCTTTAAAGCGCTAAAGTGTAAGGAGGGAGGATTTTTATGAAGAGATTTTTTATCGTGATGTTAGTGACTGTTTTATGTTTGGGTGTTTTAGGTGGGGGTATTTGGAAGCTGATAAATTCTCGCAGTTTTCAATTTTTTGGTGGGTTAGTTCAGGATGTTGAGACGGATGAGAAGGTTGTAGCGTTAACTTTTGATGATGGTCCAAATGAAAAGACTGATGAGATATTGAAAATTCTTAAGGATAATGATGTAAAAGCAACGTTTTATTTAATAGGGGAACAAATGAAAAAATATTCAGCAGAAACAGTAAAGATCGTTGAAGCGGGACATGAAATTGGCAACCACTCCTATACACATCAGAGAATGGTTTTAAAATCTCCCGCATTTGTGAAAGAGGAGTTGGATCAGACGAATAAGCAAATACAAGCTGCAGGTTATCAAGGTCCCATCACATTCAGGCCACCTTATTTCAAAAAACTATTCATTCTACCCTACCAACTAAAACAACGCCAAATGAAGACGATTTTAGCAGATGTTGAACCTGAATCCTATTCTAATATTGCTAGAGACTCCGATAAAATTATTAAATATGTGATTTCTAATACAAAGCCTGGCTCGATTATTTTACTTCATATCTGGTATGACTCTCGAAGAGAATCATTAGAATCAATAGAAGGGATTATAACGGGTTTAAGAGAAAAAGGTTATCAGTTTAAAACGGTTACTGAATTATTGCAAACTGAAACAAAGTAGAATTTCGATTTCAACTTTAAATATGGTAGAATTCATGGTATCAAAAAACAAAAAAGGAAGTACAAAATGAGCCAAACGTTACCAGTACAAAAAAATGATTATATAGATGTGGTGTTCGAGGATTTGACCCATGACGGAGCAGGAGTCGCTAAGGTAGACGGCTACCCAATCTTCGTGCCAAACGGGTTGCCTGGCGAAAGAGCAAAAGTAAAGGTTATCAAGGTGAATAAGGGCTATGGTATTGGCCGCTTAATGGAATTATATGAGAAAAGTCCATATCGAGTTGAAATTCTTAGTAATGACGCTAATAAATATGGTGGCTGCCAGCTTGAGCATATCACCTATGGGGGACAATTAAAGTTCAAGGAAAACCAAGTTCGCCAAGTCCTGAATCGAATTGGAAAATTGACCAATGTCAAGATTCATCCGATTTTAGGAATGGACAATCCCTGGTACTATCGAAATAAAACACAGGTTCCAGTCGGTGAAAAGGACGGCAAACTAATTGCAGGTTTTTTTAAGCCCCGAAGCCATGAAATTGTCGATACGGATGAAAGCCTTATTCAGATTCCAGAAATTAATGAAACAGTTCAAGTAGTGAAGGAATTATGCCATGACTTAAAGATCCCTGCCTACGATGAAGAATCCCATAAAGGAGTTCTTCGCCATATTATGGCCCGCTATGGTAAACAAACAGGTGAGTTGATGGTGGTCATCATAACGAGAACAGCAGATATTCCAAACATAAATCAACTGATTGAAGGAATTGTGAAAAGACTCCCAAAGGTAAAATCAATCATCCATAATATCAATTCGAAGCGAACCAATGTTATCCTTGGGGAAAAAACAAAAGTGCTTTGGGGTAATGAAGTGATTTATGACTACATCGGTGATATCAAGTTTGCCATCTCTGCGTTGTCGTTCTATCAAGTGAATCCAGTACAAACCAAAGTTCTTTACGACAAGGCACTCGAGTATGCTGGTCTTACGGGTGAAGAGTCAGTGATTGATGCTTATTGTGGGATTGGTACGATTTCCTTATTCTTAGCTCAAAAGGCAAAAAAGGTTTTTGGAGTAGAGGTTGTCCCCGAGGCAATTGAAGATGCGAAACGAAACGCGGAACTAAACCAGATTACGAACGCAGACTTTGCAGTTGGAGAGGCCGAGTTCATCATTCCCAAATGGTATCAGGAAGGGAATAAAGCGGATGTATTGGTCGTCGACCCACCGCGAAAAGGCTGTGATGAAGCACTTCTTCAAACCATTATAAAAATGAAGCCGAAAAAAGTCGTATATGTTTCCTGTAACCCGGCAACCCTTGCCAGGGATTTACGAATCCTTGAAGAAGGCGGATATCAGACCCTAGAAGTGCAGCCGGTTGATATGTTTCCGCATACAACACATGTGGAGTGCGTAGCAAAAATAATCATAAAATAAATTAAAAAGGGCCAAATATACGGTCCTTTTTCCTGTTTAAATAGGAATATTTTTGCTCGTTTAATAATGGTGAAAACTAGGCGATAAAACGTATATTTTGATACAGAGAGGTGGGAGAATAGAGGATATGTAGATAAACAGTCTATGGTTTTTCTTTAGAAAGAAGTGATTTCATTTTGGGAGAACGTAAAAAAAATAAAAACGCTGAAACCTTATCTATTTTGAAACAGGCTTTAAAGGTAAACAGGAAGCCTTTTCCATGGGTAAAGGCCTTTTCTGCTGGATTAGCTGCAAGTCTACCTGTTATGATCGGATTGCTCTTCGGTAATCTGGAATATGGATTAATAGCCGGATTGGGTGGCTTTACTTTTTTGTATGTGTTTGATATTCCCTATGCACAGCGGGCTAAAAAGTTATTTTCAGTTGTGATTGGAATGTCTTTGGTCACTGTATTAGGAACGTTTGCAGCTCCTTACCACCTAGCTGTAGCTATTTTAATGGGGGTGATTGGAGCCACAGTCATTTTTATTTTTGGATCTTTACGAATTGCTGGGCCTTCTGCCATCTTTTTTGTCTTAGTTTTTGCAATGGTTTCAGGAATGCCAGTTGACCTGGGACAAGCTCCTATACGGGCTGCTCTCGTCTTTCTTGGTGGGGGTCTATCATGGGTAATCGCCATGATTGGTTGGTTATTTGACCCTCATGGTCCAGAAGAACGAATGGTAAAAAGGGTTTATATAGAGTTGGCGACATTTATTGACTCTATAGGTACGAACAATGTTAGTGAATCAAGACATAATATGATGTCAGTATTAAGGGAGGCAGATGAAACTATTGCCGCTGGATATATACCATGGCGGGAAACAGATTTATTTAAACGGTTGTTTCTATTAAATCAACATGCAAATAATATTTTTATGTACATAAACGAGTATTTTATAGATGCTCAAGATAAATTACCAAAAGAGTTAGGGCAGTCAGTAAGGGAACTTGCTGATTCGTTTAATAGGAAAAATAAGGGTGTTTATGAAAAGATTCTTCAGCCTAGTGAAATAAATATAGAGGTAAGTCGGTTATTTGCAAAAATTTATGATGCAGATGCGATCATGAATGAACCAATTGCAAAAATTAATCAAGCCATTCAACCAATCAAATTATCAACAAAGGAAATATTTGGAGGGGCTTTTGATAAAAACTCCATTGTTTTTATCACCGCAACTCGTTTTGGTTTTATTACTATTATTGCTGCAATAATTGCTTTTGAACTAGAATTGGCACGCTCTTATTGGGTTCCTTTATCCTGTGTAGCTGTTATGTCCGGTGCTACTCTTGTGGCAACTCATCATCGTGCCATTCAACGAGCGATTGGTACGGTCATTGGAATTATCATTGCCAGTTTGATTCTTGCACTGGAGCCATCCGGGTATGTAATTGCCTTTTTTATACTAATATTGACATTCATTACAGAACTTTTTATTGTGAAAAATTATGGTCTGGCAGCACTGTTTTTTACTCCGAATGCTCTCTTGATGGCAGAAAGTACAGCGGCAGGCAGCTTTAGCTTTGCTTATTTTGCTTCAGCGAGAATAATCGATGTATTGATCGGGGGTGTGATTGGTTTAATCGGTGTTTGGTTGATTGGCAGAAAGTCTGCATCCAGCCGTATTTCACATTTTATTGAAAAAACAATCCGAAGTCAGGCACAATTATTAATGGTACTTTTCTCTGAACAGGAAAAACACTTTAATGCGAGAAGAAGTAAGGAATTGAGAAAGATGCTAATTAATATGACCAATTTAAAAACATTGTATAATACAGCTTTAGGTGAAATTCCGGTACATCGCGAAACCTTGGATTATTATTGGTCCATTGTCTATTCAATGGAGCATTTAGCGTATCTATTAGAGGAATGTTCAAAAGTGAAAATCCGTCCGCTTCTTTCCGATCATGTACTTTCACAATTGCTTTATGCTTGTGAAATGATGGCAATCCCAGCTAGTCTAAAACGTCCATCATCACAAAAAACAATTCCGGAACTAGAAGGATATCCAACTATAACAAAGGAATTAGTGAAGTTGCAGAATTTAATCTATCATTAGCATTACTGGCGTATTCAACTTCCATACCTACTGCTAAATCGTTGATAACCAAAGTGAAGAAGGAGATATTAAACTATATCATAATGTGAACATCACCAATGAAATGCAGGCTTAGGAGGATGGAAAAGTAATGAGCGATGTAAAATTAAGGCCTTTAGAAAGAGATGACTTAGGATTTGTCCATAAGTTAAATATTAATGCAAACATCATGTCCTATTGGTTTGAGGAGCCTTATGAGTCATTTGTTGAATTGCAGGATTTATATGATAAACATATCCATGATCAGGGTGAAAGAAGATTTATCGTACAAAAAGGAACTGAAATGGTAGGGTTGGTTGAATTAGTAGAGATTGATTATATTCATCGTAGGGCTGAATTCCAAATTATTATTAATCCGATTCATCAAGGGCATGGATATGCAAAGGCGGCGACTTATCTCGCAATGGACTATGCTTTTTCTGTATTAAACATGTATAAGTTATATTTAATTGTGGATAAGTCTAATGAAAAGGCGATTCATATTTATAAAAAACTCGGTTTTCAGTTTGAAGGGGAATTAATCGATGAGTTTTTCGTTGACGGTGAATACCATAATGCCGTTAGAATGTGTATGTTTCAACGCCAATATTTTGATAGGAATTCATAAAAACGACCTTGCCATAAAACAAAAGGTACAACTAGAAATCTCACTAGTTGTACCTTTGGGATATAAGGACTTTTTAATGAATATCTTGAATGACTTTTTCTAGGAATTCACCCATTCGCTTAACAGCTGGCTCTGAAAAATCAAAACTGACCCCAGTTTCTTTATAGATAGCTGCGATGGATTGATTGTAGTCCGCACTTGCCCCTTTTTTAAAGAATTCGATTGCTTGCTCTGGGTTGTTCTGGTAATTATCAAGTAATTGTAGAGCACCAAGCATCGAGATGGAGTATTCAATCAGATAGAACGGAACCTGAAAATAATGTAGGGTGTTAGCCCAACTCATCCCAATTTCATTCTCAAACCCAGATGTATCGACAGGGTTTAATCCATAACGTTTTGAGATTTCAAAGAATTTTTCATCACGCTCTTTGGCTGTGTGATTAGGATTCGTATACATCCAATGCTGGAAAAGGTCCCCGGACAATGGGCCGTATAACATGGTAAATGCCCGTCTCAACTCTTCACGCTGTGCACTCTTAACATCTTCCTCTTCTGGATAAAAACGATCCAACTTATCCAATAAGAGCAATTCCATCCCATGAGAATACAGTTCTGCAACTTCCGCACGCATTTTGTATTCTTCGATAGCCCCATGCTCGGAAAACTGTAGGTACCCATTCACCGCATGGCCCATTTCATGAATTAAGGCGATTAAAGAGAAAAAGGATGGACTAAAGTTCGCGAAGACAAAGGTATCCCCTGAAACAGGTAAGGAGGTACAAAAACCACCTGGACTTTTTCCTTTCCGATCGCCAAGATCTAGTAACCCATGCTCTCTCATATAATCAAAACGGTCTTCAAAATAGGGGTCAGTCTGACCTAACATCTCAGAAACGCCATCCATAAGCGTAGACACTTCGGAGTATGGTGGTTTTTTCATGAGTTTAGCGGTGTTATCCCAAGGGCGATAGGTATCAACACCAAGCTTGGACTTAAAAACAGCTGCAAGTCGATTCCAGGCAGGGATAATATACTTCTCGACATTTTTATGAAAATCATAGCAATCTTGAATGCTATACTCACGATTTTTGGCCACAAATATATAATCACGATAATTCTCAAAGCCTGCATTTACAGCTATTTGATGGCGTAGTTGAACGAGTTCGTCCATGATGGTATCCAAATCGGGCTTAATTTGACGAAGCGTTGACATCATGGCGCGATACGCTTTTTCTCGCACGGCTCTGTCAGGATGATCGAGTTGGGCTTCAATAAATGGAAAAGGTTTTTCCTCCCCTTCCCATTCAACTGTTAGCCCCCCCATAATTTCACTATACTTCGTACTGAGTTCTTGTTCTTGTACAAATAAAGGGATATTTTCATCTCTAAACAGTTTCACTTTGGACTCGCGAACGCGTCGCATTAAGCCGTAACGGTTTTCATCTAGTTGATGAAAATAAGGTGACTCACAGCATTTCTCGTTCAACTTTGCTTCATATTTCATTAAAAGTGGTTGGATGGTTTGCTGATCGTGAAGGTAAGTTGACTTGATGAGAGCATCCTCTGTATTACGGTAGAAGTCAACTTGGTGACCTGTCATTGCCTCATTTATTTTCATCATTAAATTCATTTCATCTATTAACCACTTTTCTAGGTCAGAAATGGATTCAATCGGAACATCAAGTAAACTTTGAATTTGCGCTTCGACCTCTTCTACATCTTTTAAATCAATTAATTCTTTATAATATTGATGACTTGTATCTTGTGTCATAGATGACTCACCTTCCCTTTTGAATTGATTCAATTATCTCAATATTTATATTATAGATTTCTAGCTATTATTTCTAGTTTTTTCAAAAAATATCAACATCGGATGCTCTTAGAGCTAAAAATAGTGTTCACAAAACTGTAGAAAAGATTTAGAAAAGACTAAAATTAATAGAAATGAATTATGATATGATTTTCCTTGTAGCAGGGGTAAGCCCTCTTCATAAAACAGACATCATTAGACCTACCCCTTTTTCTACTGTAATCTCCCATTCTTTTTCATCATTTCACAAACAGTTTCAACATTAAAACTAAACTCGAAGGGAGTGATAATCCTTCAATAAAGATTTCAATGGTTATTAACTCAATTGTTTATTATTAATACTTCTATTAAAGGAGGGCCATCAATGGGGCACGATATATCCGGCTTCAATAAAGCGGGAGAAGAGATAGCTTATGCTCGATTTGCCATGTGGAATCAAAATGCGATTATCTTATATCATTTATTCGAGTCAACCAAATACCATGCCGGGGTCAGTGGATCTGGCCGAAGTACTACCTTCACTATTCAGCAAATTGAAAAGGCTTTGAATAGTTACAAGCAATTTTACCATCAGGGTGTTTCAATGCCAAAAGATGAATGGAGTGAAATGGATCAAAAACAAATTCAGAACTTTATACAAAATTGTTTAGCTACCGCACAAAAAGAGGGCACTGTAAGAGTGTGTTTTGCTTGAAGTTTTATATCGAAGTTTGATGTTGATTTTCTTCTTGTTTTGATTTTATTGCCATCCCATACTGCAATTTCCCCTTATGATTTCATCATTCTAAACCTACTAACATGTCGCTTTTTCATAATTATTTCCTTACTTAAATAAATTCATTTAATTAAATTATTAATGTGGATAGATGGGAAAATTGCCGGTTTAATCGCATTTAAAGTTATTAAAAAGGAGTGTTATCATGCAAGCCGTTTTAAGAAAAATTTCAAAGCGGATGACAGTTTGTTATTCTGAACTGTTTCCTGATTCAACAGACGAGTATTTTCATTTTGCTTATATGGGAAAATTATTTATTGTTGCTGATTCCTATTGTATGAATCCAGATTGTACTTGCCAAGAAGCAGTCCTTCATTTTGTACAAACTTATCCGATGAAAGGGAGGAAACCTGAGAGTTTTATGATATGGTATAAACTCAATGGCAGAGGATATAAAATTCATGAACAGGGCATGTTCAATAGACGTGATATACAGAATATCGTTAGGCATTTTACTGCAGATCATACCATTCTAGAGGCACTAAATGAGCGATATAAGGTAATGAAGGTAAAAGTAGAAGAAATCTTAGGTTAGCCAATTAGTCAATACTTGAAAGTGTCCATTTTTCAGAATATTATATAAACTAGGAGATAAAAAACTTTAAAAGCAACACACAACAAGGAGTTGGGTTATGAAATTTTTACTGACATCTGCTGGTATTAAGAACAAGAGTATTCACGATGCGCTGGTCGACATGCTGGGTAAGCCGATTTCCGACTCAAACGCCCTGTGCATACCCACCGCGATGTACGGACACCCCTGGGTCGGCCCTGGTGTCAAAGCCTGGCAGTTTATCAGCGGGAAAGAAGAGAATCCCATGGTTGACCTAGGTTGGAAGTCCGTCGGAGTGCTGGAGCTCACAGCGCTGCCAAGCATCAACGAAGACCACTGGGTGCCACTGGTCCGGGAGACGGATGTCCTGCTAGTGTCGGGCGGCGACGCCCTCTACCTGTTCCACTGGATGAGGCAATCCGGGTTGGCAGACCTCTTGCCGTCTCTAGACGCAGTCTATGTGGGAATGAGTGCTGGGAGCATGGTGATGGCACCCAACATCGGGGAATTCTTCGTTGGCTGGACTCCGCCCACAGGTGGCGATGAAACGCTGGGTTTGGTCGATTTTTCCATCTTTCCACACCTAGATCACGAGATGCTGCCGCATAACACGATGGCTGCCGCAGAGAAATGGGCTGCCGGGATGAAGGGTCCGTCGTATACGATTGATGATGAAACTGCCATCAAAGTGATAGACGGAGAGGTCGAAGTTGTCTCTGAAGGGCATTGGAAACTGTTTTCACCTAGATAGACTTGGCCGCCAAACATATCAAATATCGTAGGTGAGATTACTGTGTTGTTGAAATTCACCATACTCAATTTGATAATCAGGTAATAATAAAAGGGTACCCAAGTAAAAATTTTACTCATTGGGTACCCTTTAATATTTATTTAAAACACTTTTGTTGTCCAATCCTCACAATTCCAAATATCAGTTGCAATTTCAAGATAGAAATCAGGTTCGTGAGATACCATTAAGATACTTCCGCGATAAGCCTTTAAAGCCCGCTTCAATTCTTCTTTTGCATCCACATCCAAGTGATTGGTAGGCTCGTCTAGAATTAATAAATTCGTTTCTGTGTTTAAAATTTTACACAAACGAACTTTGGCTTTTTCGCCACCAGAAAGGACTTCAATCTTACTTTCAATATGTTTCGTCGTTAAACCACATTTTGCAAGAGCGGCGCGGACTTCAGCCTGATTCATGCTTGGAAACTCGCTCCAAATCTCTTCAATACAAGTGTTGTAATTGGACTGTTTCACTTCCTGTTCAAAGTAACCGATGTATTGATACTCTCCGCGTTCCACTTTACCCGAAATCGGATTAATCAATCCAAGAATACTTTTTAAAAGAGTAGATTTACCAATACCGTTTGCACCAACGAAGGCAATTTTTTGTCCACGTTCCATTTTCAAATTCAAAGGGCGAGAAAGGGGTTCATTGTAACCAATAACAAGATCTTCCGTCTCGAAAATCCAACGACTGGATGAACGAGCTTCTTTGAAGTTAAACTCTGGTTTCGGCTTCTCTTTCCCTAATTCAATGATTTCCATTTTGTCGAGCTTCTTCTGACGAGACATCGCCATATTACGAGTCGCCACACTTGCCTTATTACGAGCAACGAAATCTTTCAAATCAGCAATTTCTTGTTGTTGACGCTTGTAAGCAGACTCTAACTGTTGTTTCTTCATTTCATAAATTTTTAAGAAGTTATCATAATCGCCAACATAACGATTTAATTCTTGGTTTTCCATGTGATAGATCAAGTTAACAACACTGTTCAGGAACGGGATATCATGTGAAATCAAGATAAATGCATTTTCATATTCCTGTAAATAGCGCTTCAACCATTCGATATGCTGTTCATCCAAATAGTTCGTAGGCTCGTCTAGTAATAGGATTTCAGGCTTTTCTAGCAAAAGCTTAGCTAGCAAAACTTTTGTACGTTGCCCACCGCTTAGATCATCCACATCTCGGTCAAGTCCAACATCGTCTAATCCTAAACCACGAGCAACTTCCTCTACTTTAGAATTAATCTGATAAAAATCATTACTATCTAACGTTTCTTGTAGCTCTCCAACTTCTTCAAGGAGTGCATCGATATCCGCGCCTTCATCTCCCATTTTTGAGTAAAGTTCATTGATTTCTGCTTCAGCATCAAATAAATATTGAAAAGCAGTACTCAAAGCTTCACGCATCGTAGTACCTTTTTGAAGGACAGCATGCTGATCTAAATAGCCAACACGAACTTTTCGTGACCACTCTATTTTTCCCTCGTCAGGTTGCAACTTTCCAGTAACGATATTCATGAAAGTAGACTTACCCTCACCATTGGCCCCAACGAGTCCAACGTGCTCTCCTTTTAAAAGTCGAAAAGACACATTATTAAAAATCGCACGATCACCGAAACCATGACTTAAATTTTGTACGTTTAATACGCTCATTTTTCTTACCCCTTATCTATTGTCACATATGGAAATCATACTAGATTTAGACTAGATTTTCTACTTGAAGTTATTTCTTGTCAAGGAGGTAATCCAATTATTGGAGTCTCCACCTTCTTAATTTGATAAAAAGTACTTCGGCATGGTATAAGTGTAGAGAAGCAGATAAATGCTGCACTTTAATTTTGGGAGAAAGGTTTTACCTGCTATCCCATAATGGAGGATTTGAATTTAAAATGAAAGATAATTTTTGGCGTGATTTACCACGACCTTTTTTTATATTGGCACCGATGGAAGAAGTGACGGATGTTGTTTTCCGCCATGTAGTGAGTGAGGCAGCTAGACCAGATGTATTTTTCACAGAATTTACTAACAGCGAGAGCTATTGTCATCCAGAAGGGATCAAGAGTGTTCGTGGGCGCTTGACTTTTACAGAAGATGAGCAGCCCATTGTAGCCCATATCTGGGGAGATAAGCCTGAAAACTTTCGGCAAATGAGTATTGGTATGGCCGAAATGGGTTTTAAAGGTATCGATATCAACATGGGTTGTCCTGTACCTAATGTCACTCAGCATGGCAAGGGAAGCGGTCTTATCCGTCGACCAGAAGTTGCAGCCGAATTAATACAAGCAGCAAAAGCAGGAGGATTGCCTGTAAGTGTGAAGACTAGGCTTGGTTTCTCTAAAATAGACGAATGGCATGACTGGCTGACACACATATTGAAACAAGACATTGCCAATCTTTCCATTCATCTGCGTACTAGAGATGAAATGAGCAAAGTACCTGCACATTGGGAGCTAATCCCGGAAATCAAGAACCTACGGGACCAAGTTGCACCAGATACACTCTTAACAATCAATGGGGATATTCCAGACCGTCAAACTGGCTTAAAGCTCGCTCATCAATACGGCATTGACGGGGTTATGATTGGGCGTGGTATTTTTCATAATCCTTTTGCCTTTGAAAAAGAATCGAAAGAACATAGCAGTAAGGAATTGCTAGATCTTTTACGGTTGCATATGGATCTCCATGATAAATATGCAAACTTAGAGCTACGATCGTTCAAGGCTCTCCATCGCTTTTTCAAAATATATGTCAAAGGATTTCGAGGGGCAAGTGAATTAAGAAATCAATTAATGAACACAGCGTCAACAAATGAAGTGCGAGCGTTACTTGATCAATTTGTGTCAAAGAATCTTGATGGTCAAGAGGAACTGTAGGAGTATTCAACCGATGTGCCTCCATTAGGACTTTACGGGTAGTAAAACTTCTTGATACATTAGTCAAAGAAACAAGTAACGAGCATTCAAACGATTGGTGAAATGTTAAATAAATAAAGCAACCAGAATGACCTCTATCTAAAATTGGATAGAGGTCATTTTTGTTCATTTAGCACCAGGCTTGGCAATAAAGATGGAGATAGGCGACCTGTCTATCTCTCCTTTTCTATGTTTCTTTTAAAACCTAAAATACCAAGGGTTTGGAATATATTATTCGGTCTTGACCCCGAGCTTGTCGAGAATAAACGCATAACAGGCAGCAGCTTCTTTTAAGTGATTGAAACGACCTGATGCACCGAAGTGACCGGCACCCATGTTCGTTTTAAGAACAAGGACGTTGTCATCCGTTTTTAACGCTCTTAATTGTGCAACCCACTTAGCCGGTTCCCAATAAGCAACTCGGGGATCGTTAAGACCGGTTGTGACATACATGTGCGGATAGTCTTTCGCTTCAACATTGTCATATGGGCTATATGACTTCATATAGAAATAGTCCTCCCGCTCTTGAGGATTGCCCCATTCGTCCCATTCCAGGGTGGTAAGGGGAATCGTGGTGTCGAGCATCGTCGTGACTACATCAACGAATGGTACTGCCGGAACAATCACCTGAAACAGCTCTCCGGCCATGTTGGCAACTGCACCTACGAGCAAACCTCCAGCGCTGCCACCGCGTGCAGCCATTTGACTTGGGGTTGTATAGTTACGCTCAATAAGATGTTTCGCTGCTGCAATGAAATCTGTGAATGTGTTTCGTTTCTTCTGCATCTTTCCATCTTCATACCAACCTCGTCCCATTTCGGAACCACCACGAACTTGTGCAGTTACAAAGACAATCCCCTTGTCCAGCAATGGGAGACGATACGGGTCAAAATGCGGATTGCTATTTGCTCCATACGATCCGTACCCATGTAGAATTAATGGCGCTGGCCCATGATCAATTGCTCCATTCCGATAGACGACGGTCATCGGTACTTTTACTCCATCTTCGGCTACCGCCCACAATTGCTCTTGGCGATAGCGGGAACGATCATATTCCCCGCTGACGGGAGCAACTTGCAAACGCTCTTTCTCGAAAGACTGCAGATTCAGTCCGTAAATTGTTTTTGGTGTGAGTAGGGACTCATATTGGATTAATACCTCTGCCGTTTCATAGCTTTGACCAGATAAAATCGAAACTGTGTATAGGGGCTCATCCCATTTAATTTGCTCTAGTTCACTGTCGCGCAGTACCCAGATTTGCGTCAGACCATTCTCCCGGCCAACGATAAGTAGCTTATCGCGAAATGGGTACATGGCTTGAAGATAGCGGTCCTCGCTATACTCAACGACTTTTACCCGTGAATGGAGGTCTTTGAGAGGGCAACGGAGTAACTGAAAGTTCATAGCCCCTTCGTTTGTCAGTATGAGCAAGTCATCTCCCCAATGCTCAATATCGTATTTTATTCCGTTACTTCTTGCATCCACTAGCTGCAAAGGCGACAACGGAGAATCCGCATCTAGTAGCCGAATCTCGCTAGTCGTTGTCGATTCTGACTGCACAACAATAAATTTCCCGCTTTGCGTTTTTCCTAAACTTAATGTAAAAGTGATGTCTTTTTCTTCAAAAATCAATTGATCACTATCTACACCACTGCCCAAACGATGTCGCCACAACTGGTATGGGCGTTGCATCTCATCAACGGTAATATAAAAAATATATTCACCACTCCGACTCCATTCCATACTGCCATACAAAAATACATTCGGAATTCGCTCGGGTAAAAGCTCGTCCGTTTCGATGTTCTTTACGTAGATGGTATATCGATCCGTGCCATCCCGATTCTCCAAATAAGCGAGACGTTTATGATCAGTACTTAAACGCTGCACCGTTACGCTTAAATATTCACCCTCTACGGCTAAATCATTCAGGTCGAGCACCACTTCCTCTGGTACTTTTGACAGAAGCTCACGGCTTGCTGCCTGTTTTCGTGCATAGATAGGATATTGCTTGTTTTTATCCAAACGGGAATAGTAGAAGAATGGTCCAAGCTGCACCGGGATTTTCACTTCTGAATCGGGAACACGGTCAACCATGCTCTGAAAAATTTTTTCAGTTCTTTCCTCCAATGGGCGCATGATTTCATCATAATACCGATTTTCTTCCTCAAGATACTGGATGACCTCCGGATTGGTGCGATCCTTCAGCCAATAATAGTCGTCTTTGCGGACATCGCCATGTAGTTCATGTTGATGAGGAATGCGTTTTGCTACAGGTGGTTGCATAAGAAGCTCTCCTTTCGATATGGTATTAGTTTCGTGACATGGGCTGTGAAATCCTCTTTTTCATTCGGTTGCATATGTCTAAAAATATAATGTCAACTTAAACAGAGGAAGCTGATTTCTAACCGTAGATAAGTTTGTAATAAAACATTTTTCAATCAAACATTTGATTAAATCAAACGTTTGATTGAAAATAATATAGGATTATCCGCTAAAAGATCTAGTGAAAAAATGTTGGTCAAAAGAAACAATGAAACCGTAGTGTTATTGTGAAAATGTTTATCCTTTTATTGTACTGAAAGAATCACTATAATGGATGTAAAATATTGGTGCATAGGGGATGAAGGAAAAATGATTGAAAAATTGGCATGTAACCTTGGTCGTAAGGATGAAGAACTCAATATTGAATTAGCAAAATATCTTAGTGAACAAGAAGACCAAAACGGAATCGAAGAAATTGTGAATGGATTGAACGCCAAAGATAAAGCAGTAGTAAATGATTGTATTAAAGTTCTATATGAAATAGGATATCGAAAACCGGAATTAATCGCTTCCTATGCAACGGTGTTTATGTCAAATCTGCTATCGAAAAATAACCGACTCTCATGGGGAAGTATGATTGCACTAGGAACGGTAGCAGAAATTAGTGCGGATGAAATATTTCCGCATTTAGATATAATTAAAAAAGCCTATGAAGTGGGTAGTGTCATAACCGTTGATCATAGTATTAGTGTTTTTGCTAAATTGTGTAAGGCAGATAAAAATTATATGAAAGAAGTTTTTCCAATTATTATTAACCATTTATCACAGTGTAGATCGAAAGAAGTACCACAACATGCAGAGCGAGCCATGATTTGCATTGATATTACCAATTCACAGGATTTTGTGGAGGTATTAGAAAGTAGAAAATCTGAATTGACTTCTTCACAATTAAATAGAGTAAATAAAGTTATTAAAATGGTAACACATCTAATCTGAGCAATATGAACATAAGAATATTAATCAAAAAGGCAGAAGAAACAATCACTTCTGCCTTTTCGTATGCGTTGGATACGAACAAACACCGTTAGGGATTAAAAGGCGAACATTTCAGGAGAAAACTATGCTCCCATGCATTAATCAACATGACATTTGTCACATCCAAATTATTCCTCTGCTCACTACTTAATCTAGTGATCTTCTTTTATGATTAAGTTAAGAAATGAAAAACAAATTGAGTGAGGCGATAAAAATGGTTTTAGAAGTAAAGAATTTAGTCAAGCGATATGGTGATTTTGTTGCGTTAGATCATATAAATTTTCAAATAAATGAAGGCGAGATTTATGGATTGCTTGGTCCGAATGGGGCAGGAAAAACAACGACAATCAGTATTCTTTCCGGATTAACGAAATACGATAGCGGAGACGTTATTCTTTTTGGTAAAGAAGTGAAACGTCACGAAATGGACGTAAAACAGCAGCTAGGAATTGTTCCACAGGAGATTGCTTTGTTTGAGGATTTAACTGCATATGAAAATCTGGATTACTTCGGGCGTCTCTACGGATTAAAAGGAACACTTTTAAAAGAAAGAATTGAAGAAGCCCTAGAATTCACGGGGTTAACAGATCGTAAGAAAGATCGACCAAAAGGATTTTCCGGAGGGATGAAACGCAGGTTAAATATAGCAGCTGCCATCCTTCATCATCCAAAGTTGATTATTATGGATGAACCAACCGTTGGGATAGACCCTCAATCTAGAAATCATATCCTACAATCGATTAAAGAATTAAATCGTATGGGCTCCACCATTATTTACACATCACACTATATGGAGGAAGTCGAGGAAATTTGTACGAAAATTGCGATTGTCGACCATGGCCGTGTCATCGCACAAGGAACAAAAGAAGAGCTAACGGCACTAGTATCCTCCGAGCAAAAACTAGTATTAGAGTTATCATCCACAAGCGTTAGCATGATAGAAACCATCAAGCAAATTGCTAGTGTAAGAGAGTGCAGCGCTAGAGGAAACGAATTAATCGTTATTGGCAAAAAAGGTGAGCCATTTGTGAATAGAGTTATTGAGATCATTACCAATGAAAATATCGAAATCCAGTCCTTTAATGTAGAAAAACCAAGCCTTGAGGCGGTCTTTTTAACGCTAACAGGACGCTCCCTAAGGGACTAGAGAAAGGTGGGGAAACAGATGAAAATTTGGTCAATTGCTTACTATACGTTTCTAAGGCATATCCGGGATTATAAATCCGTTTTAGCATTTATCGGGCTCCCGATTGTATTAATTATCATATTGGGGACGGCCCTCAATAGCGAGTTTACGCCAAAGAGGGTAGATTCTATGAATGTAGGGCTGCTTAGTTTAGATGATGAAGAGGTGGTTGAAAATGCGCTTTTGCAACTGTTTGAAGCAAACGAAATAAAGGAGTTAGTGACGATTAAAAAGGTTGAAAATATAGAAAGTGGTAAGGATTTGGTGAAATCTGGAGAGTTAAAAGCCTTCATCTATTTAAACCAATACCTTACCAAAGATTTGACAAGTGGAAATAAGGCCACAATTGAGCTGTACACGAAAGATGAAAGAACCTTTATCCAACCTGTGTTGGAAGGCTTTGTCCGTACTTTTAATGTTAACCAAATAATGATGAACTTATCGGATACACCGGTAGCTCAGCAAGTGGCTACAAGCTCAGTAGAAGAATTAAAAATCGTCACCGAAGGGAAAACACCTCGAGGGATTGACTATTATTCTATTGCCTCTCTGTTCCAAGCACTACTATTTGGTTCACTATTTGGTGTGTTTGCCATCACGAAGGATCTTGGAAATCACACAAGTTCCAGACTTTTAGCAGCCCCTATACCAGCTTGGCAAGTAAGGATGGGGAAATTAATCGGGAGCACGTTGACTTTGTATCTTATTTCATTGGTGATTTTTAGTATCTCTAAATTTGTTTTTAAAGCCAATTGGAATGCAAGCATGTGGCTCATCCTTCTCGTACTTTTCTTATTCTGCTTAACTTCAATTGGAATGGGAATGATTCTAGGATATGTGACGAGAAATACGATGATATCAGCGCTAACCATTTTCGTTGGAACAACCGTATTAACTCTAGTTGCCGGTGGATTTTCTCCAATGGAAGGGAAATTGATTGATATTTTAAGCAAGTTTTCTCCAAATGCATATAGTCAAAAGCTATTATTTACCAACATATATGAAGGAACGATTGCCACATCTATTCTCCTTCAGTTTATGTTATACGCCTGCCTGATTGTTGTAGGTACGTTTCAGTTTGGAAGGAGGAAGGTAGCGTGAGTATTTTTATTCATACGATAAAAAGGATTTTTCGAAATAAAATTCAAGTGTTTTTCATCTTGATGTTTCCATTAGCATTTATGACCCTAGGCTTCCTTGGATCAGAGCCAATGGTAAGAGTAGCGGTCATTGACCAAGATCAAACTGACCTAACGAAAGGTCTAATTCGTAATCTTGAAACAAAAGCCGATATGAAAACGATTCGCGAAGAGGAAATTGAAAATAAACTCCAAAATCTTAAGTTAGATTATGTTCTTCTGATTAAAAAGGGCTTTACCGAAAGATTAATAAGCGGAAAACTGGAAGGTATCACTTCCTACTCTGTTGAAGAGTCTAATTTTTCAACATCCATTCATGCTTTCGTGAACCAATGGTTGAGCCACGCACAGATGATTGCTGCAGGAGTAAAAGGCAATCCTGAGGCCTTTCAGCACGCCTTCACCGAATACGATGCAAATGGGAAGCTTCAACTAGAAAGCACTCCTGTTATCGATAAAGGGGCAACCAAGACAAAATCTCTCCTTGGTTTTCTGATTATTTCGATGCTATACACGTCAATGATTGTTGGTCTATATATCCTGATTAATAAGAATAACCATACCCTTTATCGAACGCTAACAGCGCCAATCGGTTTAAAAAACTATATGATTCAAACCATTTGTAGCTTTTTGTTTGTCTCATTCATTCAAATCTTGTTTGTCATGATCATGCTTAAGTGGGTGTACGGCATGTATCTGGGTGATGCAGCTATTTCCATTTTCATCCTACTGTGGCTGTTTTCATTCGTGACTGTTTCCTTTGGAGTAGCGATAAGTTCATCATCTAAGTCGGTTGTTCAAGCGTGTTTAATTGGAATTTGCTTAGTGGCCCCAATGGCAATGCTCGGAGGTGCATACTTCCCGCTCGATTATGCACCCGACATTATTCAAACCTTAAGCCAATTCACCCCGGTTACTTGGGTGTTACAAGGGATTGATCAACTTCTTTACGGACAGTCAATCTTTTCGTTAGGAAAAGAAATGCTCGTTATTCTCCTTTTTGCGGTCATCTTCTTTTTACTTGGAACATTAAGAAAGGTAGATATTTCAAAATGAAATCCTGTATAATATAGGAAAAATAATCCAATATACGAGGGGAAAATGAACTCCATTGTAAAAGCCTTGATATTTTTATACCTGATTATTGAATTAGTCATCGGAGATGTTCTACCGTATGAACAGTTATTCATCTTGATGATTATCATTGCGGTGAACATTTTGAAGGAAAGATTTTGGGCTACCAGCTACTTATCCATCGTAACGCTACTATTAACGATAGTGGTGTCAACGATGGATATTCGCTTTTCTGTCCTTTTTGCGATGGCTTCCTACGACTTTACCTTAAAAAAGCAATACATCGGCACCATCCTTACGTTCTTTTGTGCGATCTATTATTTAGGAGACCAATTATCTAGTCTTCTGATGTTTATTTTTGTTAGTTTGTTAGCTTATGTGATTGGAGAAAAGAAGGAAAGTAGTATTCATTATAGCGAAGTGCTCGATAATGAAAGAAGGCTTCGTTATGAATTGGAACAAACTAAAGCTAGACTTCTTCATTCTTCGAAGGAAATTGCCGCTATTGTCGAAATTAAAGAAAGAAATCGAATTGCCAGGGACATCCATGATAGTATCGGCCATAATCTTGCAGGAATTTTGATTCAGCTTCAGGCAGCGTATAAGCTTCATACCAAAAATCAGGAAAAGTCACTCGAAATTGTGCAAAATTCGATAACTGGATTAGCGAAATCATTAGAATTACTCAGGAACACTGTCCACAATATTAAACCACGTGAAACTCTTGGTGTTGAGTATATTGAAAATATTATCAAGCAATTTACCTATTGTCCTGTCGACTTAAAGCTTAGCGGTAACTTTAACACGGTACCGCCAAGTCATCTGGAGTTGATCAGCACTAATATCAAAGAGGCACTAACCAATACAGCCCGTTATTCAGGTGCCACTAGAGTCACCGTCAATGTCGATGTAACGAACGAATACACAAGATTATTCATAAAAGATAATGGGGTCGGCTGTGGCTCGATTAAGGAAGGGCTTGGTTTAAGTGGGATGAAGGAAAGGGTGCGAAATGTGGGGGGCACGACTTCCATCTCGGCAAAGGATGGCTTTTTAATTGTTTGTATGATTCCAAGAGAAGAAGGGAGCAAAGTCTTTGAAACTATTAATCGTTGATGATGATGCATTAATCCGTGAAGGACTGAAAATTCTCATTGAATTAGAGGATGATTTCGAGGTAGTCGGTACGGCATCAAATGGTCAAGAAGCATTGGAACTTTGTAAATCACTTGATCCTGACCTCGTCCTTATGGATATACGTATGCCGGTAGTCGATGGTGTGAAGGGAACAGGGCTCATTAAACAATATAACAGCAATATCAAAATCGTTATCTTAACAACCTTTAAAGATGATGAATACATTAAGGATGCCGTCAGAAGCGGCGCGGAGGGCTATATTTTAAAAAATCAGCCATCTGATAGCATCATTGAGAGCTTACGGGCTGTCGGAAAAGGAAATATTGTTTTCGAAAAAGAAGTCGCTCATTCATTATCGGCGATGCTCTCAGACAAGAAAAAGCCGCCCAAAGATTTAAATATTTCAGCAAGAGAAATGGAAATCCTTCAACTAGTATCCGAAGGCCTCTCTAACAAAGAAATTGCCAGTAAATTGTTCTTAAGCGAAGGGACGGTTAGAAACTATGTAACTGGACTACTCGAAAAGCTCCAATTAAGAGACCGAACCCAGCTGGCAATCTATTATTTAAAAGAATTTTAATTCGATAACAGCTCTAAGATGGAATCGATTGTAGGAAAGGATAGGGGCAAAAAAATAATTTACTCTTTTCGGACTATTTTTTTCAGAATGAAGCAAGATATAAAAGAGTTATACTTCTTTACAGAAAATGAAGGTGGGAAAATGGAGGCTTTTCCAATTATCCATACAAACTTTTGGGATGCGGTTATTGCTGTTCCATTGGTGGTAATCCTTACACAAATCATAAAAAAACTATTTCCGGTAGCAAAACCTTTGGTACCAGGAGTAGCGAATGGAATTGGATTAATTATTTCGATTTTTTTTGCCCATCGTCATAATCTTTGGGCAGGATTCTTTATGGGTTTTTTCTACGGAAATGCTGCAGTTGGTTTATACGCATCTTTAAAAACGCAAATAAAGGCTTATAGGGGGCAGCTAAATATATGATTTTTATCTATCATGACTTTGGCGGTACACATACAACATCATTAGCTGCTGCTTATCATTTAAACATTCTAAATGATTCTGAAAAAATTCCAGACAGGGACACGATCCTATCTGTACCCTATTTTAATAAATTATCAAAAAAAGATGCTGGAAATTTTATTTTCCATGGTGAGGATGATGCGGGAAATCGTGTCTATACACTTGGAAGACGCTCCTCCAAACTAGTGGTCCCCTCTCTTGTTCATTTTAGTGAAATAATGGTTAATGGCTATCAATTTAATGAGAAAATTATCTTTTCCAATACATCACCTGTCGTGCCACTGCCTATGACTTTAGGTGGATTCTTTTCTAGAGGGCTTGGACTTGATTTTATTGGTGTTCCCTTGCTTGTCATAGGGGCACAAAAATGCTGTAAACATATTGCCCAACTGGTGGAAGAAACGAAGAACATGGCAAGACAATCCACAGAAACAAGGGTTATTTCAATTGATAATAAAAAATATCAGGCATAGAGTACCAAAACTAAATACAAGTGATGATATCCTGTTTTTACTATTTTACTATGAGTGAATTCAATCAAACGTTTGATTAAATCAATCGTTTGATTGAATAGAAATGTTGGTTTATCAATTAAAAGAACTAGTGAAAAAATCTTGAATAAAGGAAACAATGAAACCATAGTGTTATTGTAAAAACCTATCTTCCTATACTTTCGAAAAAGACCCTGATTTCGCAAAAGATTTTTGCGAAATCAGGGTCTTTTTCATGCCAGTAGCCTTGTGATAATAGGGTTTTATACCTGTATCAATCGATTAAATAGGCTAATTTGTTCACTTTTTATAGATATTTCAAATAATTCAAATTATTCATGAAATTAATTCTATGAAACTCTATAATGAAGTGGACTTAATAGATAGGAGGAATGGAATAATGAAGAAAAAGTTTATTGTACCTGTAGTTCTGTCTTCAATGATGTTGGTGGGGTCTATCCCTGTTTTTGCGAAACCGGATAATTCGAGTTTGGTAAGTAATGGACAAGCTTTCAAGGAGTGGAATGAAAAAGCAAACGTGCCTTTATTTGTGAAGGAGCGGTTTGCGGTGAAATTTTCTTCTAGCACTGCTACCGATGCATTAAATTACTTAAATAAAAACCAAGGAAAATTAGGATTAAAAAATCCAGAGAAAAACCTTAAGGTGAAAAAAGTCATGAAAGATGAATTGGGTATGACCCACGTCCGCTTTAATCAGTCGGTAAATGGAGTGAACGTTGAAGGGTCCGAAATTATTGTCCACTTTAATGAAAATAATGAAGTAGTATCAGTTAACGGAAGAATGAATCAGACGATTACTGATTTTGATGTAGTTGATACCACTACATCCTTAAGCAGCGATGATGCACTAAAGGAGGCATTATCTTCTGTCAACGCGCCAGAAGAGCTGACCTATGAACCAACTACTGAGCTTGTCATACTTCCTTATGAAGGAGAGAACCTTACAGCTTATAAAGTAAATGTAAACTTTATGGGGGATGAACCGGGTAACTGGTTTGTTTTTGTGGATGCCAAAACAGGAGAAGTGATTGATAAGTATAATGGCCTAATGCATGCGGAAGAAATGAAAACGCAAAAGGGTTCCGGTAAAGGAGTACATGGTCATCACAGGGAATTACATATTTCCCAAGTAAAATCACCGAATTCCGGAACTAAGTTTGCATTAGCCGATTACTCTCATGAAAACCTTGGAGGAATCATAACATATGATGCAAAAAATGATAGTACTTCCAGTAACGATACCGTTTATGTTGGGAATTCTGCTGCATTTATCGGCGATTATGATCGAGCGCTTGTAGATGCACACTATAATTCCGAAAAGGTTTATGAGTATTTTCTAAAAGAACATGGTCGCAATTCTCTTGATGGGGAAGGTATGGCTATTATTTCTAGAGTTCACTATGGTAAAGATTACAACAATGCATCATGGAATGGGCGTTGGATGACCTATGGTGATGGTGACGGTAAATTCATGATCTCTCTATCGGCTGGTCTTGATGTTGCTGCCCACGAAATGACGCATGGTGTCATCACACACTCAGCAAACTTGGTATATCGAAATCAACCTGGTGCGCTAAACGAATCTTTTGCTGACGTTTTTGGTGCATTAGTTGATGATAGTGATTGGGAAATGGGCGAGGATATTATGGCACCTGAGGCTAAGGCTAACGGTATAACAGTATTGCGCAGCCTCAGTAATCCTAACAGTGTGATTGTCAGCAATGAGCAAAGAAGGGCCTATAGTACAAATGGTGGAGTCTATCCAGACCATATGGATGAATTTTATCATATGCCAACTTCAGTTGACAACGGCGGAGTCCATGTGAACTCCTCCATTCCAAATCATGCAGCATACTTGATTGGTCAAGAAATTGGAAGGGAAAAGCTGGGGAAAATATACTATCGTGCTTTAACGGTTTATCTAACAGCAAATTCCAATTTCAGCGACGCTCGTCAGGCGATTGTTCAATCAGCAATCGATATTTATGGTGAAGGCAGCAAGGAAGTGGCAGCAGTTCATTCAGGATTTGATTCTGTCGGTATTTACTAATTAATTCGGGTTGCTTATCAATAGAATTAATATGAATATTTGAAGTGTTTTAGCATCCCTCAGACTTAGAGTTTGAGGGATGCTTTGTCGTGAGTTCTAGAATACTATTTATTATGAGCCTATATAAATAGGTATATATCTTTAAATAGGACATATTAGTAACATAGAATGCAATTGTCGGCACGACTAATAGAACAACTTCACAAGGAGAGTGAATGTTTTATGGAAATAGTAAAAGAAAATGATTACCGTAAAGACTTGCTAAAATGGTGTAATCATATATATTCTCATTGGGTAAATATGAAACCTAGATTCTCAAAACTTTTCGATTTAAAAAGTCTAGATGATTGGGAACAATCATGCCGTAATTTATTGCAAAAGTTAGAAAAGAATCCTGAGGTGAATGATGAAGATTATTATGCAGCTGCAAGATTGTATGAACAATGGATAATATTATATAAAGAATCTAATGATCATAAGAGGAACTTTGACTCTCTAGGACGAGAAAAAAGCTTCTCAAAAGAGGAAGCTGCAGCAATCGCATTACTTTTAGGAATTGACTTTACGAAAAGTAAATTTGATTTAAACGAGTTCTGGACGGGAGTTAATATCGAATTGGAGCATGGAAAAATAAATAGTCAAACAAATGTTACTGGAGATGACCCTATTTTAACTGGAAAAATTGCTTTGGCTCATCTTAATGAGTTTCCTGATTATTATAAAAGGTTAACCGTGCTTGAGGAACAAGCTAAAGCCTATTGGAAAAAAAGAAATGTTAATGAAAAATAACTTGAATTAGTGGAGATTGAATTTTGTTAGAACAGCCTCATAATCTTCCATTGTATCAATATCTATAAATAGCTCTTGGGATTCATTTTGAATCACCTTTCCTTTAATGGAGGGATAATCTGTTAAAAGTTTTTTAACACCTTCGTCCCTCTTTAATTGTTTTAAAAGGGGGAAAAGGGGTTTTCCAATCAGAACAGGGGGGCAAATAATATCTTTATAACTAGATGCAACATATAATATTTCTTCTTTATTGAACACATCAATGAGTTGGTTGATTAACTTTTTGGGAATAAACGGTTGGTCCGCAAGAAGAATCATTGCCCCATCTGGAGCCAATGATGAATTTGCGACACTAATCCCGTAATTAAGAGAATAGGAGAGGCCTTTTACCGAGTCAGAGCAAGAGACAACTGTTACTTTCTCTGTTAAAAAGGATTGCCAATGGTTAAGTGATTGGTCATCATCTCTTGCCACAACAACGATATGCGAAAGGTTGGATCCAAGGGCTGTGTGTAATGCATGTGTACCTAATGCTTCGTTTCCTAACGGAAGAAGTAATTTACTCTTGCCCATTCGAGTACTCTTGCCGGCTGCCAAAAAAATTCCGACTATATTGTTTTGTTTAAGCATCATTCACTCTTCGTTCCCCTTTCTAAATTGTTGAATGACTTGAGCCATGATACTGACGGCTATTTCTTCGGAACCTTTTGCACCGATTGGAAGTCCAATTGGGAAAAATAAATTTTTATGACAAACTCTCTCACCTAATAGACGATTCGTTCTTTGAGTTGAGCCTAAAATACCGATGTACCGGACTTGATAATTTATTAGTTCTATGAGGAATTCTTGATCCTTTAAAAAATTGTGACTCATAATAACGATGAAATCATTTTTTGAAATGCGGCAGGAATGGATGATTTGCAGTGGGGTTCCTATGATGAATTCATTGGCGGAAGGAAAATGGGATTCGTTGCAAAGTCCAGGTCTCCAATCACAAAGTGTTACGTTGAAACCAATTTTTGAGGCTAATGATACTAATGGTTTTGCGTCTTCGCCAGCGCCGAATAGGAGAATCCGTGGAGGTGGCGTAAAAAGATAGGTATATTTATATCCTTCCCTACTTGGCCGAAAATGGTTAATAATGCTCGGTTTTTTTGGGTCCTTATAAATTTGAAATGTAGATTTTTGGAAGGCGAAGTCATCTGAAAATTCCTTTTCATGAAGTACTGAGAATCCCTTTTCTAATGAGCTCTTTAAATAAAGTAAATCTGCTCTTAATTGTTCGGTGATAGGTTCCAACAGAATTTTTATCACTCCATTACAACCCATTCCTTGCCCCCAGCCATAGTCATCGTCACTGCTTAAATCATAAGTGACAATTTGCGGACAGGTTGATAAGAATAAATCTTTACTCCGCAAAAAAAGATCCTCTTCTAGACAACCCGGAGAGACCATTCCAACCCTCTCACCATTTTCCATGATAAGCATGGATGTCCCTTCTCTTAAGTATGCTGAGCCATAGATATGAATAATAGTTGCCAGAATGCTCTTTTCTGTTGAATGTTGAATGGCTTCTAAAATTTTAAAAAAGGTTAGCATATCAGTTTCAACTCCAATGAGAAACATATTTGGTTTCCTATGTAGCTCAACTCTTCAATTTAGAATTTATGAAAGAATAATGGAAAAAATGCAATGGTAGAAAGGGAATTTTTTGGGGCGCTTATCTTTTGAATTTCCATAACCTAATAGGTGAGGAAGGCTTTGAGGATATAGGGTCCAGGGGGAAATGGGCAGTTTTTTTAGGGAGGTAAATAAAAAATAAAATATTTTAATATATTTCGGTTGACTAAAATCTTACCATGCGTTATTCTTAGCTAGACAATTATTTAACTTCTGAAAATTCCATAATTACTTTCTTATCCAGAGAGGTGGAGGGACATGGCCCTGCGAAACCTCGGCAACAGGTTCTGATGAATACTGTGCCAATTCCTTCAGACATACGTTTGTCTGGCAGATGAGAAGAGCTGATTCAGTTTATCAATCCTCTTCTTTTCTATGAAGAGGATTTTTTGTTTTTATTAGTTTCGAATAGGTACATGTGACTATTGTTCGTCCGAAATTTTACTAGAATAACTTCATAATATTTTCTTATCCAGAGAGGTGGAGGGATATGGCCCTATGAAACCTCGGCAGCGGGTTCTGTTGAACACTGTGCCAATTCCACGGGAATGTAGTCCCGAGAGATAAGTTAGAGTTTGTATGTAAAACCTCTCAACTTATCTATGGTTGTGAGGCTTTTTCTTTTTTACGGGGGTTCGTAGAGTCAAATAGCACTGCTAAACTCTAAAACTAAGTAAAACGATATGTTAACTAGGTGTTTTTGATTGTTTAAAAATACATATGATTTTGGAAAAGGAGGAAGATTTCGTAATATGTCATACCTACTTAAGCGACTTTTTACGATGATTGTCACATTATGGATCATTGTCACCTTAACTTTTGTGATTATGCATATGATTCCGGGAGATCCATTTGCAACCGATGCAAAATCTTTGCCGGAGGAAATTGTCCAGAATATGAGAGAGAAATATAATCTGGATAAACCGTTACCGATCCAATATTTTCTCTATTTAAAGAATCTCGTGCAATTGGATCTTGGTCCATCCATTCAATCCAAAACGAGAGATGTCAACACTCTCATTGCCGATGGTTTTGGACCCTCTGCTTTATTAGGAATTCAATCTCTTATTATTGCGATTGTAGTGGGGATTGGTCTAGGGGTTATCGGGGCCTTAAATCATAACCGCCTATTGGATTATGCGTCGATGTTTATTGCCATCATCGGAATATCCCTTCCAAGCTTTATACTGGCTCCCCTATTAATCAAGTACTTCGCTGTTGAATGGGGACTTTTACCCGTAGCTGCTTGGGGAACATGGAGTCACTCGATTTTGCCAACCATTGCTTTAGCAGTCAGTCCGATTGCGATTATTACTCGGTTTGTCCGGGCGAGCATGATTGATATTCTTAATCAAAATTTTATTAAAACAGCTGAGGCAAAAGGTCTTCATACTTGGGAAATCGTTATCAAACATGGCTTGAGAAATGCGTTAATTCCGGTGATATCATTCATTGGTCCATTGTTTGCGGCAGTGATAACCGGAACGTTTGTGATTGAAAAAATATTTGCGATTCCAGGAATCGGGAAGTATTTTGTGGATAGTATTTTTAACCGTGATTATCCAGTTATTCTAGGTACCACGATTTTCTATAGTGCTATTTTAATCGTTACTTTATTTGTTATTGATCTACTGTATCGAGTTATCGATCCACGTATTAAAATCGCAAGCGGAGGTGACTCCTAATGAGCCAACCACAAACTAATTTAGATCATCTTTTTCGGCCAGCGAATAAAGAAAACTTACAAAGCGATAAAATCGGAAGGCCATACGAGAGCTACAGTAAGGAAGTCATCCGGAAAGTTATCAAAAACAAAATGGCTGTTTTCGGTTTTATTCTCTTAGCGGTGATTATTCTTTTATCGATTTTCGGACCACATATGGTCCCACATAGCCCAAGCAAACAGAATTTAACACAGGGGAATTTACCGCTTTCCAGTGAGCATTGGTTTGGAACCGATGATCTTGGAAGAGATGTATGGGCGAGAACGTGGGCTGGGGCTAGAATCTCTTTAGTGATTGGCTTTGCAGCTGCAATGATCGATTTAATTATTGGTGTTTTTGTAGGTGGAGTCTCCGGTTACATGGCGGGTCGCGGAAAGACAGGAGACCGAATAGATTATTTCTTAATGAGAATTGTTGAAGTCTTGTATGGAATTCCGTATTTACTTGTCGTCATTTTATTGATGGTCATGATGAAACCGGGACTTACTACGATGATTATCGCATTATCGATAACCGGTTGGGTGGGGATGGCTAGAATTGTCCGTGGGCAAATCCTTCAATTAAAACAACAGGAATTTGTCTTAGCCGCAGAAAAGCTCGGAACCTCGCATGCAAAAATAATAATCAGGCACCTACTGCCGAATATGATGGGGATTATCATTGTTAATTTAACGTTTACGATCCCTTCGGCAATTTTTGCAGAGTCGTTTCTAAGCTTTCTTGGATTGGGTGTCCAAGCACCTACAGCCAGTTGGGGAACGATGGCAAATGATTCTTTAGGAGTTATTCTCAGTGGTCAGTGGTGGAGATTATTTTTTCCAGGACTAATGATTTCACTAACGATGTTTGCATTTAATGCTTTTGGAGACGGTTTGCAGGACGCACTTGACCCTAAATCCAATAAGTAAGGAGGTTTGTTGATTGAGTCATTTATTGGAAGTAGAAGATTTAAAGGTATCTTTCCGAGTATCAAGCGGTGAAATCCATGCCTTAAGAGGTGTTTCTTTTCATGTTAAGAGTGGGGAAACACTTGCTGTTGTAGGGGAAAGCGGATGTGGCAAAAGTGTAACGGCACAGGCAATCATGGGGATGGTTCCTTCCCCACATGGACGAGTGAAAGAGGGCAGGATTCTTTTTAAAGGGCAGGACTTAACGAAGTTTAACAAGAAGGATTTTAGGAATATCCGTGGATCTGAGATTGGAATGGTGTTCCAAGATCCGATGACATCTCTTAATCCAACGATGAAAGTTGGCAGTCAAATTGATGAAGTCTTAATTAGAAATCAAAAGTTGTCAAAGAAAGAGGCCAAACAAAAAACAATTGAGTTGCTAAAACTTGTTGGAATATCGGATGCACTCAGTCGTTATTCCCAGTATCCTCATGAGTTTAGTGGTGGTATGAGGCAAAGGGTAGTGATTGCGATTGCGTTAGCCTGCAATCCTGAACTGATTATTGCGGATGAACCGACGACGGCATTGGACGTGACGATTCAGGCACAGATTTTAGATTTATTAAAAAAGCTACAGGAAGAAAGAAACACATCAATTATGCTTATCACCCATGATTTAGGTGTCGTTGCCGAGGTGGCGGACCGAGTAGCTGTTATGTATGCAGGTGTGGTCGTTGAGAGTGGAAGGGTGGAAGAGATATTTGAAAGCCCGAAACATCCTTATACCTGGGGCTTATTAAATTCAGTGCCAAAGTTAGAAAGTAGTGAGAAGGAAAGATTGATTCCGATTGAAGGCTCTCCACCTGATCTTTTTGACCCTCCTAAAGGATGCCCATTTGCAGCCCGTTGTCCTTATACGATGGAAGTTTGTCTCGAACATATGCCGGGGAGTGAAGTGTTCTCGGAACATCATCAGGCTCGTTGCTGGCTAAATGATTCCAGAGCACCAAAAACTGAAGAATTGATCGCAGCAGGGAGGGAGTAACATTGTCTGAATATGTGTTAGAGGTCCAGGAAGTCAAAAAGCATTTTAAAATCGGCGCCAAAAAAACCGTGAAATCGGTTGATGGAATTTCCTTTGCGATTCGAAAAGGAGAAACGCTCGGATTAGTCGGGGAGAGTGGCAGTGGGAAGTCTACGCTTGGACGAACAATTGTCGGTCTTTATGAAACGACCTCTGGGAATGTGCTTTTTAACGGCGAAAATACTTCAAATCTTAACGGAAAAAAGAAAAAAGAGCTGAGTAGGCAAATGCAAATGATTTTTCAGGATCCAACAGCCTCTCTCAACCCAAGAATGAAAGTTGGCGACATTATTGCTGAAGGGATTGATGCGTATAAGCTTTTAAAAGGAAAGGAGAGAAAAGAGAGAGTCGTTGAATTGCTTGAAAAGGTTGGTTTACATGCTGACCATGCGAAGCGATTTCCTCATGAATTTAGTGGGGGGCAACGCCAAAGAATCGGAATTGCAAGGGCATTGGCACTTAACCCTTCCTTTATCGTAGCAGATGAGCCGATTTCGGCGCTAGATGTTTCAATACAGGCACAGGTGATTAATCTTCTCGAAGACCTGCAAAAGGAACAGGAGCTTACTTATTTATTCATTGCCCACGATTTAGCGATGGTCAAACACATTAGTGATCGTATCGGTGTGATGTATATGGGGAAATTGGTGGAGCTCACCACGAGTGATACATTGTTCCAAGATCCACTTCATCCCTACACACATGCGTTATTATCGGCCATTCCAGTTACGGAACCGAAATTAAGGGGGACACGGGAACGAATTGTGCTTTCGGGTGATCCACCTAGTCCATTAAATCCACCGTCTGGGTGTCCGTTTCGAACGAGATGTCCCAAGGCAATGGAGAAATGCGGGGAAGAGATACCGAAATGGAAGGAAATAAAGGCGGAACACTGGGTAGCTTGTCATTTATTTTAATTAGAGATTGGGAGGAACAAACGATGAAAAAAGTTTCATTGATCATTTTTACACTATTTGTATTAATTATTGCAGGATGCAGTGGTAAAGAAGCGGGCAAGACAAGCAGTGGAGATAAGAAAGAAAATGTTGCACAAGAGCTAACGCTCAATCTTGGTGGGGAGCCTTATACAATCGATCCAGCCTTCGCATCCGATACTACTTCTTTTTGGGTCATTGATAATCTGTATGAAGGGTTATACATATATGACCAAGAAGGAAATATTGTGGAAGGAGCGGCTAGTAATGTAGACGTTTCTGAAGATGGAAAAACGTACACATTCACGATTCGTGATGGAGCAAAATGGTTAAATGATGAACTGTTAACAGCTAAAGATTTTGAATTTGCTTGGAAACGTGTGTTAAATCCGGAGACAGCTGCCTATGACCCTTCAAGTTTCTACTATATTAAAGGTGCTGAAGAATATAACACTGGAAAAGGTAGTATTGATGAAGTAGGAATTAAAGCAACAGATGATCAAACGCTAGTAGTTGAATTAAAAACACCTATCAAGTTTTTCCCTAAGGTACTACTTGGCCAAGGATTCCTGCCAGTAAACCAAAAGGTTGTGGAAGCGAATAAGGACTGGGCTGCTGATGCAGAAACAGTTGTAACAAATGGAGCATACTCACTAGCGAAATGGGATCACAATAATGAACTAGTTCTTGAAAAAAGTAAGTCTTATTGGAATAACGAAAGCATCACCATGGATAAAGTCACCTTCAAAATGGTGGCAGATGCGACAACCGAATATCAAATGTACAAATCGGGGGAGCTTGATTTAGTTAAATCGATTCAAGCAGATGCGATTGAGCAGGAAAAAAACAACGAGGAATACCATAACAATCCTTCGTTCAGTGTTTACACATACTCATTCAATGTCCAAGAAGAACCATTTACCAACGCGAAAATCAGAAGAGCCTTTGCCTCAGCGATTGATCGAGAAGCCATCACAGAGTTTATCTCAAAAGGTGGAGAAAAGCCTGCATACGGTTATGTAGCATACGGTGTACCAGCCCCAACGGGAAATGATTTCAGAGATGATGCAGATGAATATTATCAATTTGATAAAGAAGAAGCTCGGAGATTGCTAGAAGAAGGATTAAAGGAAGAAGGTTGGTCCAAGCTACCTACTGTTACTTTAAAATATAATTCAGAAGGCAACCATAAGAAAATTGCAGAAGCACTACAAGAAATGTTCAAAGAAAACCTTGGTGTAACGGTAGAATTGGAAAACCAAGAATGGAAAACGTATATTGACACCTTTAAACAAAAGAATTTCCAAATCGCAAGAATGGGCTGGGTTGGAGACTTCCTTGATCCATACCCAGTATTAAATCTCTATAGCAGCAAAAGCTCCAGTAACTTTACGAATTGGGTAAACCCAGAATTTGATCAGTTATTAGAGCAATCCTTAATTGAACAAGATGAAGAAAAGAGATTTGAGTTATTGCATCAAGCAGAAACAGTACTAATGGAGGACATGCCAATCATTCCGATTTACTTCTCTTCACAAAACTCATTAGTAAAAAGTAATGTAAAAGGGATTCGATTTGATCCACTAAGTAACCCTGATTTCCGATTCTCAACAAAGGAATAGGGAATTTATTTAAAGGAGACATAAACGTTGAAAAAGTATCTCTGCTCTGTTTTGTTGGTTATGATTGCTTTTGGGATAATGAGCACCTTTGGTTATGATAACTTCCAATCTACTATTCTGATAGATAAAATCTTTCTAACCGGCTTAATGACATTACTTCTAGGTGCTGTCCTTTATGTAGCTAGAAGCGGATTTTTGGATCTGTTTTTATCAGGATTTACGAAAATAAAAGGAGTAATGATGAAAAGGTCAACAGCTATGTTGGAAATTGATAAACAGATGGCAGCCAATGAAGAGATTATTCAATGGAAGGAGTGTTTTACGTTTCAAATAATGGTCTATTCACTTGGTGGCGGAACAGGACTACTACTCATTTCAACTATTTTGTCCCTATAATAGTGTGGTTTAACCAAATTTATAAAAAAGCCATTTGTGTTTCCCTTTTTAAACACGAATGGCTTTTTACAATTATGCTTTTATTGGTATCATGACTTTATCAATAGCATGTGACTGTTTTACCATTTTAAATTTCACAAAGGAAGCAGTTCTCCAAATAGTGATATAGCTAAAAGCGACTGTAATGAAAAGCATGGATAAACTTGCAGGGTCCATTTCGGAAATATACTGTCTAGCTACGATTCGAATGGCCAAAACGGCGACTAATGCGATAAAAAAGGATTTATTTTTTTGTGCATAGATTTGTCCGTCCTGGCGAATTTCATAGTTAGTCGTCATTACTAGCGGGATGGCTAGCAAAACCCCAAGCGAAGCGGCTACACCAATTTCCCAAATGGTTAATTGTAAAGGAGGTTGTGAAAAAATATAAAGCACCGGTACTAAAGAAAGGATTGGGAGTAGGATTCTAATCCCCGACCCTTTGATTGGTCGATGACTTTCCTTTATTCGTCTCCAAATAATCAGTCCGAAAACTAAAAACATAATACCGAAAATAATTGATCCATTTGATCCGTTCATTTTATATTCCCCTTTATTCTTTAGTGTATGGTTAAGACGATTTAGTCTCGTTTTTCGATTACACTTTGATTTTATCCCCTTTGTTAGACTAAAAATAGTAACCATGGTAAACAGTTTTCATGTTACTTTAGTCACTATTAGGAATTAACTTTGTAACCTATTCTTTCCAGAAACGGCATAGTATAATGAGCATAATTATATAGCTTTGGAGGTGATGCCCATGCTGAGCAGCAAGTCTATGAAAATGGTGTGGGCCTTGAAAGCGGTGCTTGTTTCTATCATTATGTATGAAATTGTGACCTACGCTAGTCTTTCGATGGAAATGAAATCGTTTGCGATAGGTGGCATTGTGCTAATGCAAGGGAATGATCTGTTAAGAACCTACTATCGTTTAAGGGAACGACATAGGATTTTATACATAGTCTCGATGATTATTAATATTGCCGCAACTGGTATTTACTTGGAGCTGTTTGACATTGGTGCAATAAGTATTTATTTTATTTATCCGATTGTTGAGGTTTTTTTAACCGGTAGAAAGATCCTCTTTATAATTGTAGGCTTTCATATGTTTGTTTATATGACTGCAGTGTACATGGCCAAAACGGACGTTCAAAATGCTTTACTTTCCTATTTGGCTACGTTGTTATTAGTCTATTTGTTTCGGGAAATTAGTATAGAAAGGCAAAAAGGACAATTGCTAAGTACTGAATTGGCAGAGGTGCATGCCAAATTGAAAGAAGTCACTATAACTAAGGAAAGGACGAGAATCGCACAGGAAATGCACGATTCAATTGGGCATTCTCTTATTGCTTTACGGATGCATTTGGAATTTGCTGAAAATACGCTTGAGACTCATCCAGAAAAGGCGAGTGAAGCCCTTTCGAAGGCGCATCTTTTTTCACAAAAATCGATAAAGGAGCTTCGTAAGGCGGTCGCTGTATTAAAAGATCAATCGGTCACCAGCCAAATCGAGCTTGAGGAATTACTGGGTGACATGATTGAAAGCTTGCAAACTTCCGAAAAATTATCGTTTAGTTTGAATTTTGATAAAGCTGTGGAATCATGCCATCAAGATATGAAAAATTGTATTTATATTTCCGTGCGTGAAGCAGTGACGAACGGTTTAAAGCACGGCAAGGCACAGGAGTTTGCCATCACGATTAGCAAGTATGGAGAAAAGGTTAGTGTGGTAGTGGAAGACAATGGCCAAGGCTGTGGGCAAATCAAGAAATCCAATGGTCTTCTTGGAATTGAAGATCGTATTGCCTTAATGAATGGAAGGGTAAGTTTTACCTCAGAGAATGGTCATGGCTTTAAAGTAGTAGCTGAAATCCCTGCATAAAAAATATGCCAGTAAGCGAGAGATGTATGAGATGACAAAAATTATGATTGTTGACGACCAAGCAATGGTTAGAGAAGGTCTGAGAATGATTTTGAGCCTACATGAGGAAATTGAGATTATCGGTGAAGCGCAAAATGGTGAAGAATTGCTTGGCTTGTTGACCGGGCAGCTTCCTGATGTCATTCTTATGGATATTCGGATGCCAGTAATGGATGGGATAGAGGCGTTAAAGGTTGTGAAGGAGACCTATCCGAGTGTAAAAGTAATTATTTTAACGACTTTTAATGAAGATGAGTTCATTTTTAATGGACTCAAATATGGGGCAGATAGTTACATTCTCAAAGACTCCAATTCTAAGGAGATTATCAAAGCAATTAAGGCAGTTTGTGAAGGGGTCATGCTGCTTCACTCAGAAGTGAGCTCGAAAATCTCCAAAGTGTTGCATGCGATGAATCATTTTCCTACAAGTGAAAACAAGGTTAAGGAACAATTGGATAACGTATTGACGGCAAGAGAAATCGAGGTAGTCGAACTCGTTATGGAGGGAAAAAGCAATAAACAAATTGCCAGTAGCTTATTTTTAACGGAAGGTACAGTGAAAAATTATATCTCCCGGATTCTTGATAAGCTCGAACTTAACAATCGCACTGAACTGGTGTTATATTTTCAAAATAAACATTAAGGAACAAGAGCCCTTCTAACGGAATGGGCTTTTTGTTTTGCCAGATTTCATAATCTTGTTCATATCTAGTTCATATTCCAATCTTATACTAAAGCTGTTACAAGATTGGAGGAATGAAGATGAACATGGCATGGAAAGAAATGAAGAAAAATAAAGGTAAATTTGTCATTTTAGGCTCAATTGTTTTTCTCGTCAGTTTATTAACCTTTATCATATCAGGGCTGGCAAATGGATTATCACAGGATAATGCGGCTTTAATCAAAAACTTGCCGGAAGGCCAATTTTATATGACCAAAGAGGCGGACCAAACTCATAATTTGTCCACAATAGATAGAGGAACCGAGGAGAAGTTTTTAAGCAAACACCGAAATGCAGTGGCATTTTCGATCCAGATGGGATTTGTAAATGATCAGGATGGGAAGCAAAGGAGTGTCGCCTTTGTCACATCAACCGATTCGAGGATGTTCACAAAGGTTGAAAAAGGCTCAATTGTTTTGGATAGTTCCCTAAAAAATGACGGTATAAAAGTGGGAGACACATTGATGAACAATCAATCAAATCAATCATTTTTTGTAAAAGGTTTTGTTGAAAAAAGTAAATACAGTCATGCACCGGTTGCTTATATCAATAGAGAAGATTACAAGGCAATTTATCGGGCTAGTGAAATGCAATTGCTTTTTATACCTGATAAAGACTCCGCCCTAGAAATCTCAGGTTTACAATCGTTTTCAAAAAAGCAATTCCTAAACACGATTTCAAGCTATAAAGCAGAACAAATGTCTCTGAATATGATTGTTTGGTTTCTAGTGGTTATTAGCGGAATGCTGTTTGCGATTTTTTTCTATATGATGAATGTCCAAAAAATTGGATTATACGGTATTCTTAAAGCAATCGGGGTCAAAACCAGTGCCTTGTTTCAAATGATGTGGGTACAAATGGTTTTCATCACTGTGATCGCCCTTAGTTTGTCCGTTGCCGTCAGTCAGGTTTTTAATAGGGTTGCTCCAGAAGGGCTACCTTTCAGTCTAACTTTTGAAACGGTCACACAATTATCGCTCACTTTTTTATTGATTGGATTTATTGGAGCTACCATTTCGGGTATGCAAATGAAACAAGTTGAACCATTACAAGCGATTCAGCAGGGAGAGGTATAAAATGATCCTATTTACCATTACTGATGTAAAAAAAACCTTTTCAAACGGCGAAGTGGAAGAAGAAATTTTAAAAGGGGTAAATTTTTCTCTTAGAGAAGGAGAAGTAACCGCATTAGTTGGCGCATCTGGATCCGGAAAAAGTACCCTTTTGACGATAGCCGCAGGGCTTCAATCTGCAACTGATGGACAAATTATTTTTGAAGGCCAAAATATCGCAAAACTAAATATAGAACAAGTTCGAAAAATCCGAGCCAAAAAATTTGGATTCGTTTTTCAATTCGCCCATCTCGTTCCGTTTCTTACCGTAGAAGAACAGTTGATGCTTATGTTGGAAGTCTCTGAATCGAAGCTACACAAACGAGAACAAAAGCGAGAGATTGACTACATTTTGGAATTGGTTGAAATGGAACATCGGAAAAAAGCTTATCCGTCGTCATTATCGGGTGGAGAAAAACAAAGAGTGGCCATTGCCCGCGCTATAATCCACAAACCTAAAGTTCTTTTTGCGGATGAACCTACAGCGAGTTTAGATTCAAAAAGATCTAAAGATGTGATGAACTTAATGCGAATTCTAACGAAAACGTTAAACATTTCAACTCTAATCGTCACACATGATCAAGAAATGCTAACATTTGTGGATCGAATCATAAAAATGAGTGATGGCCAGATTTTACAAATACAGGAGAAATGATTGATGACAAATATTTTAATCGTGGATGATGATTTAAATATATTAAAACTAGTTGAAATTCATTTATCGCAACAAGGCTATCATGTCTTTCCAGCAAAAAACGGGATGGAAGCATTAGAAATACTTAAAAGGGAAACTTGTGGTTTAGCGGTAGTGGATGTGATGATGCCCTATATGGATGGATACCAACTGACGAAAGAAATAAGAAAGCTTTATGAAATTCCTGTTATTCTTTTAACAGCACGAAGTCAAATCGAAGATAAAGAACTGGGATTCCAAGCAGGAACGGATGATTATTTAGTTAAACCATTCGAGCCTAAGGAATTAAGTTACCGGATAAAAGCGCTATTGAGGCGATACGATCATCATGAGGATGAATTCATATTACGGGTTGGTCAAACAACGATTAACAAAAAGAGTTATGAGGTTCAGATTGGCAAACGGACCTATCTTTTACCCTTAAAGGAATTTGAACTATTATCCTATCTAATTGCTAATCCTAAGCAAGTGTTTACTAGGGAGCATCTCATTGAGCAAATCTGGGGGTTGGATTATCAAGGAGACGAGAGAACAGTGGACGTCCATATTAAAAGATTGCGGGAGCGGTTCTCTGAATTAACGGATGATTTCCAAATCAAAACAGTCAGAGGTGTTGGCTATTTACTGGAGGCCAAAGGTAAATGAAAACACTTTATGTGAAATTTATAGTCATCACAATTGGAATGATGTTCATCAGCTTTGTCTTGGCTTTTATTGCCTCAAATTGGTACTATCAACAAAAAATAAAGCCTCTTAATGATAAAAAAAATACCGAAGTTGCCCTCGATATTGCTTCTTTTGCCGAGAGACATCCAGAGGCTAACTTGACTGAGTATTTAATTAGCATCTCTGAAGTTGGATATCAGATATGCCTTATTGATCAATATGGTAACCGATTATTTTTCGGTCAAACGTTTAGAGACAAAAGTCTTTCAACAAGGGCAGAGAAGCAAGTATTGGGAGGGGATATATACCACGGCATCCTACATTACCCGAAAAAAACCTTTGTGACAGGTTTTTTTGCCAACGAACTGGAGAATAGTATTGGTGTTCCTCTACAACATAATGGGAAAACTTTTGCCCTTTTTATCAGACCGGACATCAAATTTCTTTTTAGCGAGATGCATGTTTTATTTGGATGGATCATGGTATTATCGTTTACATTAACGATGGTTATGGTCATTATTAATACAAACTATTTAGTAAAACCGATATCCAACCTTACCCGGGCAACAAAATTGTTGTCAAAAGGTAACTATAAGGTAAAGCTGAATACGAAGCGCCGTGATGAGCTTGGTGAATTATCCCATAGCTTTTTAAAAATGGCCAAAGAATTAGAGCAAATTGATGACATGAGAAAGGAATTTATCTCCAATATTTCACATGATATACAGTCCCCATTGTCTAATATAAAGGGCTATACAAATTTGTTGGAAAATGACTCCATAAATAAAGAAGAAAAGAAACAGTACGTTTCCATTATCAATAGTGAGATTCAAAGGCTTTCGAACTTAACTAAACAATTATTGCTTCTCGCGTCTTTAGATCGAAATGAGAATATTTTAAAGAAACAGCCGTTTAACCTTGGAGCGCAAATAAAGGAACTGGTTCGAAATTATCAATGGGCGGTAAGTGAAAAAGGGATTATGTTAAGTTACTCCTTGGCCGATATCGAGATGATTGGTGATCCATCCTTGTTATATACGGTTTGGGATAATCTTTTATCGAATGCAATTAAATATAATCATCCAAATGGTAGTATTGACATATCGATGGAGGAAAGAGGACAATCGGTTTTTGTGACAATGAAGGACACGGGAATAGGGATGAGTAGTACTGAATTAGAAAAGATATTTGATCGTTTCTACCGGGTGGACAAATCTCGTTCAAGAACAATCGAAGGTACTGGTCTTGGCTTAGCCATTATAAAAACAATCGTCCAACTTCATGAGGGCCAGATTAATGTGACCAGTATTGAAAATCAAGGGACCATTTTTATCGTGGAGTTGCCATTAGATAGAAGTTGGAGATGAATTTGAATGGAGCACTTACCATGGGGTAGGTGCTATATTTTATTGACAATATTCGACTATGTGGATTTCATTCCAAGGAAGTAAATGTTAAAATAGAGGTTGGAAATGACGCTTTTCTGGGTAATACTGTTAGACATGGGATTAAATTATTTAATTTGTGAGAAAAAGTTCACATCCTTTCTCCTGTTACAGTGTTATGCTAATTATATATAACTTTTGGAGGTAAACAACATGCAAACCACTTTGGAAAATTCCAATAATACCCAAAAGGAAAACCCGGCTCCAACTTATTCAAGAACTAATCCGTTTCAGGCGAAAATCCTTAAAAATATTAATTTAAACGGGGCGGGTTCCAGTAAAGAAACTCGACATATCGAGTTTTCATTAGAAGGTTCAGGCCTTTCTTATAACCCAGGTGATGCTCTTGGCATTCTTCCTTCCAACGATCCTGAACTTGTGGCTTCTCTTCTTGAGGTAATGCAGTGGGATGGAGAAACGGTTGTTACTGTTGGAAAACAAGGGGAAACACTTACGCTGAAGGAAGCCTTAACTAATTACTTCGAAATTACCTTAATCTCAAAAAAGATTTTGCAACAGGCAGCTGAGTTTACAGATAATGAAGAATTGAAAACGCTATTATTAGTCGAAAATGCAGCACAACTGAAAGAATACTGCTATGGCCGCGATTTACTTGATATGTTACGCGACTTTGGTCCTTGGAAAGCAACGGCACAAGATGTTGTTAATATGTTAAGAAAAATGACGGCACGTCTTTATTCGATTGCTAGCAGCATTTCAGCTCATCCTGGAGAAGTGCATCTAACTATTGGTGCTGTTCGTTACACAGCACATGGCCGCGACCGCAAAGGGGTTTGCTCTGTACAATGTGCAGAACGTGTGGCTGAAGGGGATACACTACCGGTATTTGTTCAAGCCAATAAACATTTCCATTTACCGGAATCAGGGGATCAAGATATTATCATGGTTGGACCAGGAACAGGGATTGCTCCATTCCGTTCTTTTATCGAGGAACGTGCGATTACAAAAGCATCTGGTCGTGCATGGTTATTCTTTGGAGACCAGCATGAAGCTTCTGATTACCTTTACAAGGATGAATTGGAAAAATACCTACAGGATGGTGTATTAACAAAAATTGATACAGCATTCTCCCGTGATGGTGTTGAAAAAGTTTATGTTCAGCATAAAATGCTCGAGCACGGCAAAGAGCTTTTTGAGTGGCTTGATAAAGGTGCCAACTTCTACATTTGTGGAGATAAAGAGCGGATGGCAAAAGACGTCAACGATGCACTTATTAGCGTAATTGAAACAGAAGGCGCAATGAGTCGCGAAGATGCTGAAGCATACCTAAAAGACCTACAAAAACAAGGACGCTACCAACGCGACGTATACTAAAAAAGAAAAGGGCTGACAAATGTCAGCCCTTTTATTTTAAACATGCTTTAGTGCTTTAAAGCGTGTGGGGACAGTCCCTGAATCTTTTAAAGCGCTAAAGCGCTAAAGCGATTTCCAAAGTTTCATTGGATTTTCTTGTTTTTCATTTAGTGGCATTTGAGTCATTTTGATCGTTCGATCGGCTTTCTCCTTTTTTAGTTCCTCGTAAATAAATTGGGACCGTCCTAATCCTACCTCAACAGCATCCTCCACTGATTGGCAGTAATACAGCTCTTCGATTCCAGCGAAATACATCGCGGTTAGACACATTGGGCATGGTTGACCACTAGCATACATGGTATAGCCAGATAAATTATTTGTTTGTAAATGTTCTTGTGCCCTTCTAATGGCGAGTAATTCGGCATGTCCACTAACATCAAATGTCTTATGCAATTCATTTACACCTTCCGTGATCATTTGATTATCCTTCACAAGGACTGCACCGAATGGCTGTCCACCTTCTTTAACGTTGTTAACGGCTAATTCTATTGCTCTTTCCATAAATTTGTTCATGTTGACTCCTCCATATATGTAAGAATGTTAAAGGCTTTCGAATATTTTACCAAATTAGACCCGATAATAGGAGGGGAATTAGAACATCTTACAGAAGAATTAAGAGTAATATATTTTGGGAAAATCGGAGGAGAACCATGGGTAGATTAATTCATTTTGAAATCCACGTTAGTGACATGGAACGGGCAAAGAAGTTTTACGGTGAGGTATTCGGTTGGACGTTTCAGGATTGGAGCGAGTATGCCGGCATGCCGTACTTTGGAGCAGTAACCGGTGATGAAAATACGCCTGGAATTAACGGTGCGTTGATGCAGCGTCAAGGTCCTGCCCCAGAACCTGGGCAAGCCATGAATGGGTTTGCTTGTACAATGGGCGTCGAAGATTATGATTCGACCGAAGCCAGAATACTTGAAAATGGCGGTCAAGTGGCATTGGCTAAGCACGCCCTTCCAGGGATGGCTTGGCAAGGATATTATTTAGATACTGAAGGAAATGTCTTTGGGGTTCATCAGCCGGATGCGAATGCGCAATAGGATAATTGGTTGAACTAATAAATCTATTGGCTCAGTTATAAACTGAGCTAATTTTTTTGGAAGGAGCAAGCAAATAAATGAGCATAGTATTAGCTTTATTAGCGGCACTTTTTGCTTCGCTAACCGCCATTTTAGCCAAAATTGGCATCGAAAATGTTAATTCAAACTTAGCTACAGCTATTCGGACAGTAGTTGTATTAATCATGGCATTTTTTGTTGTGTTGTTAACGGACCAACTTGATATGATTACACAAATATCAATTCGTGCTTTTTGGTTTATTTTTTTCTCAGGATTGGCGACTGGATTTTCTTGGCTTTTTTTCTTTCGAGCCTTGGCGATTGGAGATGTATCAAAGGTAGTACCCATCGACAAGGCAAGCATAGTTTTGACGATTGCTTTTTCTGTATTTTTCCTAGGTGAGCCAGCGAATTCTTTGGTTTTGTCTGGAGGAGCAATCATTGCCATTGGAACCTTTATTTTAATTGGAAAAAATGAAGAAAAGAAACGACTTTCCGGCTCGCAAATTTATATTGTGTATGCCATTATAGGGGCAGTTTTTGCGGCATTAACATCGATTTTAGCGAAAATAGGAATGGAGAATGTCGATTCAAATCTAGCTACTTTTTTGCGAACGATTGTCATTTTGATTTTTGCGTGGGTGCTTGTATTTTTTAAAGGGACTCAAAAGGATATGAAACGGATCTCAAAGAAAGGTTATCTATTTTTAATCTTATCGGGAGTTGCAACTGGGTTATCGTGGTTATGCTATTTTGCGGCGATCGCTATGGGAAAAGTATCGATTGTTGCTCCGATTGATAAATTTAGTGTGGTTTTGACGATGGTATTGAGTTTTATCTTTTTAAAGGAAAAGGTGCATAAGCATACGATTATTGGTGGCATTGTCATAACTATAGGAACTGTTTTGTTAATATGGTAGTGAAAAGGGACGAGGAAATTAGTTCTTTGTAGAGCTTTTAGTAAAACTACAAAAAAGGACAATTCCTTAGGGAGTTGTCCTTTTTATTTAAACTTATTTTACGCCTTTCATGTATCCTTGGATTTTTGGTGAGATGATGAAAAGGATAATTCCTAGTACAATCGAAGCTCCACCAATGACGCCAAAGTAGGTTATTTCAGTATCCACCGAGTAGAATTTAACGATTTGAGCATTAATGGCTTGAGCAGCTGCGCTAGATAAGAACCATAAGCTCATCGTTTGTGCTGAGAACGCTGCTGGTGCAAGTTTGGTTGTTGCTGATAACCCAACTGGTGATAAACATAATTCCCCAAATACGCAGATTAAGTAGCTAAGTACTAACCATAATGGGTTTACTAATGAATCCGACCCGCCAAGATATCCTGGTAATAAAATAACAATAAATGAAATACCAGCAAATAATAGCGCTAAAGAAAACTTTTGTGGAATTGTCGGTTGTCGATTACCTAATTTAACCCACATCCAAGCAAAAACTGGCGCTAAAATGATAATAAATAATGGATTTAAGGATTGGAACCAAGCAGGTGAGATATGAATTCCAGCAAAATCTAATTGAGTACGGTTATCCGCATAGCTTGCCAAGATCGTAGAACCTTGCTCTTGAATGGCCCAGAACATAACTGATGCAATAAATAGCGGGATATAAGCGATAATTCGTGAACGCTCAACCGCAGTTGTTTTTGGACTGCGATACATAACGAAGAAGTAAGCGGTTGGAATCAAAATACCTAGAACCGTTACTAAATTAATAAATCTACCAAAGGTGAGCATTCCTGTTGAAATTAAAATGGCAATTATTACTGCAAGCACAACAATAACTAAACCAATAATAGTAAATACCTTTTTCTTTTCGTTTTGATCTAATGGGTTAGGAACCACTGTTCCAGCTAAACCTAGATTTTTCTTTTTAGTTAGCATGAACATAACTAATCCTAGAAACATCCCGATAGCAGCAATTCCAAAACCTAAGTGGAAACTATAGTCCATTACAGATCCAACGATTAATGGGGAAAAGAATGCCCCCATGTTTATACCCATTACGAAAATCGTAAAACCAGCATCACGTCGTTCGTCTTGTTCACTGTACAATTCTCCAACAACTGTAGACACGTTTGGTTTTAATAGCCCAGTACCTAAAACAATTAATACCATTGAAATCAAAAACATAGTGAAGCTTCCCGGAACGGATAGAACAATATGACCTATCATAATCAGAATTCCACCGTAAAAAACGGCCTTCGAAGTACCAAATATCCGGTCTGCTAGCCAACCGCCGATAACTCCGGACATATAAACGAGTGAACCGTAAATGGACATAATGGAGAGCGCAAGATTCTGGTCAATCCCTAGTCCACCTTTAGACACCTCATAATACATATAAAATACAAGAATGGCTCTCATTCCATAGTAAGAGAAACGCTCCCAGAACTCAGTAAAGAATAAAGTAAATAATCCTTTAGGATGTCCAAAAAATCCTTTCTGAGGCACACTATCCACAATTTTCTGTCTATTAATGTTTGACATGTTGCTTCCTCCTTTTTAACTATTCCATAATACTTTTAATAGTAAAAGTATGTCAAAAGTTATTTTTGGTAAAATTGAAAATATGTATTAAAGTGTGTTGAGAAATCAAGGTTTTAAACATTTTTTCTCAAGAAGAAAATGTATTTTGAATAGATTAAAAAATATAAATAATTTTATTAATATAATATTTTAGAAAAATGAATTATGCTGTTTACTGGCTTTTTAGTGATTTTGTCGCATATGTCAATCTCCCCACGAATAGAATGAGGTGAAGTGAAAATTTAATTGAAATGATGGGAGAACAATGGGGAAAAAGGGATGGATTTATTCAGTATTAGCTGTCGGTTTAATCGGACTGACCGGTTGCTCAGAAAATACAACCAAAATAGATAAGTTGGAGGACCAAATTTCCAAGCTCGAAAAGCAGTTAGAAGCTGAAAGGAAAGCGAAGGAAGAGGCGATTCAAAAATATGAGGCAAGTAAAGAAGTGATGAAGGAAACAGAACCCGTTATTGTGTCAGTCGTAGACCCAGCCACAAAACAAGTTATTAAAACTTTTGAACCATTAGCAATGGGTTGGGAAACAAATAAAGATGCATATCGCGCTGAACTAAAAAAATGGGTTAAAGAAATTGCTCGCGGAACAGACAAAACAACAGGCTATGACCAAAGGATGATACCAGATAGAATCGGTGCAAACGGTCAAATTATCAAAGGTAGCCCTAGGATAATATTAGAGGAAGAAGAGTTAATTGATAAATTGTTGAGTTCTTCAGAAAAAGGCGGAATTGTGGTACTTCCTCTTTATGTAACCGAAAGCGGCTATAAACCGGAAGAAACGCAAATTTTAGATGAGGAAGTAGTGGCTAAATTTACAACCCAGTTTAATAGCTCAGTTACAGGAAGATCAAAGAATATTGAACTGTCTGCGGAGGCCATCAACAATGTGATTATTGGGGCAGGGGACATCTTTTCATTTAATACGACAGTTGGTCCAAGCGATGCAGCTCATGGTTACCAGCCAGCACCGGAGTATTTGAATGGGAAACTGGTAGAAGGAATTGGTGGAGGGATTTGTCAGACATCATCAACCTTGTTTAATGCCGTTGACCAACTCGGCGTGAAACATGTAGAATGGCATCATCATTCGGGCAGTGTCGGCTATGTTCCAAAGGGGCGAGATGCCACTGTATCGTACGGAGGTCTTGATTATCGGTTTGAAAATACAACCGGGATACCATTATTAATCAAGGCAATTGTAAAAGACGGAACATTAACAGTTGAAATTAGAACGACCAAGGAGCATTCAACCAAAATATAGGTAAAGCCCAGTTGGATCTACCATCTGGGCATATTTTAGTTATCTTCTGTTATTTGTAAAAAGAATAACCAGCAGAACAAGCATGACAATGTCCAACCTTGCATTAAAGGCGAAGTGCATAAATCCGGTGTGTAACAGTGGGACCTTGGTTAAAAGGATTGCTGCAATCATAATCACAATTAACGGAATCGTCGCCTGCCTTATCCATTTATTGGATATAAGTAATCCCCCACATACAATTTCAATGATAGCTACGATATACATCAAATGTAGCGAAGAAGGTAACCCCAAACTCATAAAATAATTCTGTAAATCCACACTAATCAACTTCATTAAACCAGATGTAATATACACATACGCAACCACATAACGCAACAACTTCATAATGGAAAACGACGAATAAATGATAATCCCCCCTTTATAAACCATATGAATGAAATGGACAGACTATGACAACGGTGGTGCCTGTCACCACTCTCCTATTTCCTACCAATTTTATTTTGGTGTATGATATAGGCAGATAAATTAATAGGAAATAGGTGCTTTATATGAAAGTAGTTGTTATTGGGGCTGGGATTTTAGGTGCATCGACTGCCTACCATCTTGCTAAGGCTGGAGGAGATGTGCTGTTAGTGGATAGAGGAGATCGGGGGCAAGCAACAGATGCCGCTGCCGGGATTGTATGCCCTTGGCTATCTCAGCGCCGAAACAAAGCTTGGTATGAGCTTGTAAAAGGTGGGGCACGGTATTATCCGCTGTTAGTTGAAAAACTAAGAGAAGATGGTGAAACGGATACGGGCTATAAGCGAGTAGGAGCCATCAGCCTTCATAAGGACAGAAGCAAACTGGAGCAAATGGCGGAGCGGGCATTTAAACGTAGGGAGGATGCTCCTGAAATCGGAGATATAAAAATTTTAACTCCAGAAGAAACAAACTTGTTGGTTCCGCCATTAACCTCTGAATATGGCTCGGTTTATGTAAGTGGTGGAGCACGAGTGAATGGTCGGGCTATGCGCGATTCTTTAGTGAATGGGGCGCTGAAAAACGGTGCTAAATTGATTATAGAGGCTTCGGCTAGTGTTGTTGCTCCTGATTCTGCTGTTACAGGAATCATGTTAAATGATGAATTGATACAAGCAGACAAAGTCATTGTGACTGGGGGGGCTTGGGCTACAGAAATCTTAAACCCTCTAGGCCTGAATTTTTCCATAAAACCTCAAAAGGCACAAATTGTTCATTTAGAGGTGCAGGATCAGGACACAGGGAATTGGCCAGTTGTAATGCCACCTAATGACCAATATTTATTGGGATTTGAAACTGGACGAGTGGTAATCGGTGCCACCCACGAAGATGAAGCAGGTTTTGATGGTCGTGTTACCGTTGGTGGTGTCCATGAAGTATTAGCCAAAGCACTCGAGATTGCTCCTGGCTTGGCAGGAGCGAGTATCCTTGAAACAAGAGTTGGTTTTCGTCCGTTTACTCCAGGATTTCTCCCGATATTTGGATCAGTACCGGGATTTACAGGTTTATTTCTAGCTAACGGACTAGGTGCCTCAGGACTAACCAGTGGCCCATACCTCGGTGCTGAACTAGCCAAACTAGTACTTGGAGAACAAACCGAACTAGATCCTGGAAACTATGATGTAGCTGCCGCTTTAGCACTTTAAAGCATGTGGGGACTGTCCCCACATGCTTTAAAGCACTAAAGTTTTGGGTTTTTTACGTTATTATTAGGCTACCTTTATGGCTTTTCCGAATGGGACTTTCGGGAGGAATTCGTCTGGGACTAGCCAGAATAGTTCGTATCCAACGTTTTTAATTTCTTCATAGATATAACCTGTCACATCGGTGATGTAAAACAAGGTATCGACGTTTTCGTTCTCAGCCCATTCAAGCACTTCCGTATAGGATGATTTTCCATGCGAATAGTACTTGATAGTATCAGCTTTTGCAGGGGCAATACTGCGAATTTTAAAGTCTGCCTGAACTAAAATGGTATCTGGCTTTACTGTTTCAAACAATTTCACAATATTATTGATAAGAATAGTTCGAACCTCAACACTTGAGGTATCAACGGCTAGCGCTATTTTTTTGTCCTGACGATCTTGAATCATCGATAAAATTCGTTTTTGCCATCTCACCCAAACCAGCTCCCTTAGAATAAATAGCAACAGGTTTTTAGTTTCGGTCTTTAGCAAAAAAATATGTGTTGGACAATTTCTCCAACACATTGCAATTTCAGTGCCTAATATGATTTGCCTTAAAATTTTTATTAATAAAACCTTCTAGAGCCAAATGTAGCTCATCGTGATAATCGGAAAAAAGCCACTGATCCAAAATAACGAGAAAAGCCCCCTCATTACTATTGAGATACCGATAAATAATTTGCGCCTGATCCATTTCATCTCGAGTCAACCAACGAGGAGTTTCACAACGCTTAAAGCTTGCTAAAACAGCACCCTTTAATGCATCCACCTGTAAGTTTTCTTCAAGAAAAATCTTACTAAACACAACCTCAATTCCTTGAATGAGGAACAGTTTTACACGATCCTCATCCAACTTTTCCATCACAACGACTTTATTATTTTCCGAAGTAAAATCAATGACCTTTTCCTTATACAAAAGAAATTGAACCGCCTCAATCCGATTGCGCAACTTTGCAGCCGTCTCAAAATCAAAATTCTCCGCTGCCTGTTCCATCAGCTCTATCATTTCATCCATTAGCCTAGAATCCTTTCTACTCAATAATGCGATGAACTTATCTAAAACCATATGATATTGCTCTAAAGCCTTTTCATCACCTAAACAAATCCCGCAACACATACCTAATGAGTAATTCAGGCAAGCTGAACCCTTTCCAACCGGATTGCTACAAAGAATACGAAACGTCTCTTTTATATCAGTCAGCGTCTTTTCAACCGTTTTAACTTTAGTAAAAGGTCCAAAATAAAGCTTGCCATCGTTCTCAACGCGGTGACTCTTGATCTCTATTTTCCGGTGCAACCCAACAGGCTCAATGGCAATATAGCAATACGACAACGGATTTTTCATTTGGCGATTGTACGGTGGCTTTAACTGCTTAATTAACTTACATTCCAATAAGAAAGCCTCAAATTCCGTATCGGTTAAAATGATGTCGAAATCCTTTAAGTGTCTCACCAACTTTTGAATCTTAGAAGAATGATTCGCGGAACTCCGAAAATAAGATTGCACACGATTCTTTAAATTTTTTGCCTTACCAACATAAAGGATTCCACCAAGGGAATCCTTCATTAAATAAACACCTGGGGTCAGGGGTAGATTGCGCAACTTTTCTTGTAAAATCATCCAACAGACCTAACCTTCCCTTTACCAATCATGGTGTAGTATAACAGGATACAGATGGAAACCGAAATGGCTGAACCGATGTAAATCGAATGATAATCAAGCCAATAGGCAATTTGACCAAAAATAATGGCACCAACACCTATACCTAAATCGAAAAATGAAAAGAAGGTAGCGGTGGCCATTCCTTTGCGATTTGCCGGAGCATTTTGAACGGACCAAGCTTGTAAGGCTGGCTGAACAGATCCAAATCCTAATCCGTATAAAAATGCTGCAATAAAAAGAACTAAGCTATTTGGCAGCCATGCTAATAGCACCATTGAAACCAAAATTAAGCCGGCGCCAATCGGAAATACCACCCGGTGCCCTTTTTGATCATAAATCCTACCCGAAAATGGCCGTGAAATCATAAGAGCAAGAGCATATAGCAAGAAATACCATTCTAATCCCTGTATTCCTTTTTGCGTTGTATATAATGGTAAAAAGGAAGCAATCCCACCAAAGGTAACAGTAATGAATAATAACAAAATCGACGGTGGTAAAGCCGTTTTTTCATAGAAATCCCATTTTTTTCGAGCCACTAGATTTACAGGCTTTTCTGTTTTCTTGAATTGAATTCTTGATGATAAAAACAACGCCATTAAACCGAGTGAAGCACAAATGACAAATAGTTGCGTAAAGGTTAAGATTCCAGCTAATGCCAATCCAAGCGTTGGTCCCATGGCAAGTGCTAAATTTCCTGACAATCCATAGTAACCCATCCCTTCGCCACGACGTTTTGCCGGGATTAAATCAGTAGCAATCGTTCCAGAAGCCGTCGTAGAGAAACCCCAGCCAACTCCTTGAATAATTCGCATTAAAAACAAGAAGTAAAGGCTTGCGAAAATTCCGAAGGATCCTACGGAAATGACAAAAATCGCTAAGCCAGTTAAATAAACAAACCTTCTTCCTTTTGATTCCAATGAATGCCCAGCATACGGACGAATCAATAAAGCGGAAAACGTAAAAAGGCCGACGACAACCCCAATTAGCTGGTCATTCCCGCCTAATTTTTCTACAAATAACGGAATCGTAGGCAAGGTCATTTGAAAACCTAGAAAGATGAAAAAATTGGATAAGCAAATTAATACAAAATCGCGGGACCAAATTTTTTCTTTTGATTGACCAATCCGTTGTGCTTCTTTTGTTAATGGTGCACTCATAGGAATCCTCTCCAATTTTATTATGTAATCTATATATATTTCGATGTACTAAACAATATTTTACAAAAAATCAATACTAATTCCTATGGTAAATGTAAAAAAAAGACTGGGCGAAAATTTCTCGCACAGTCTTAACTGAATTTTTATGCAACTGTTTTTACTTTCATCGACCGTTTTTGCCAAGCAACAGTAATGGCTAAAGTAAATATTAATAGAGCTACACCCAAGATAAATGGATAATTTATACGAACATCATAAAGGACTCCAGCAAGTGTTGGTCCAGCAACATTTCCGATACTTTGATAAGCATTATTCATCCCCATAGCAAAACCTTGCTCATTCCCGGCCATTTTCGAGATTAAGGTAGTTAAGACTGGACGAAGAATCGAAGTTGCTAAGAAAATAATGAGGGAAATAACAAAGAAAAATGCATAGCTGGTAGCAAAGATGGATAAAAGAAATCCAATTGCAGCTACCCCAATAAATACATTCAATACCGCTTTTTCCCCATATCGGGCGACAATACGGTCAACAACAAATAGTTGGACAATCACACTAACAATACCGGTCGCCGTAATCATAATCGCAATATCCTTTGCAGTTGACCCAAATTGATTGTCAAGGTAAAGGCCGATTACTGATTCATAGGAAATTAAACCAAAACTCATTACGAGTGCAATAATTAATGGAATAAAGTAAGGCATTTTGACGGATCGAGCCATTTTTTGAACCATCGATTCATTATCGATTAGAGCTGGATTCGCCCCATCTCGACTTGTATCGCTTTCTTTTAAAACTAAGATGGAAAAAATAACTGACACAAGGGATACGATGGCTGAAATAAGGAATGGAAACTTCAGGCCGAAATCTGCTAAAAACCCGCCAATTCCAGGACCGATGACAATTCCTAACGACATGGCCGCTGATACATAGCTATTACCCTTCGCTCGCTGATCAGGTGTGGTAATGTCTGAAACATAGGCGAAAATCGCTGGTACAAGTAGCGCGCAGCCGATACCACCGATAGCACGAGACGCATATAGAAGCCAAATAGAGTTTACAGCGTAGAATATAAACATGGATAAGGTTAGCCCAGCTAACCCATAAATAATCATTTTTCTACGGCCATATTGGTCGGTCCATTTTCCGCCAATCGGCGAGAACAGAAATTGCGCGCCGGCAAATATCGCAATAAATAATCCAGCAGCCGTTCCGCCTTGACCGATCGATTCTAAATAGGCAGGTAAAATCGGTATGATGATTCCGAAGCTACCTATTGCAATAAACATATTTATCATAAGAATGACAATCTTTTTTTGCTGATCTTTCGTCATTGTTAACCTCTCTTTCCGTGTCTCTTCCTCACTTTTGGGAGAATACACATGATTTCAAGATTATTATGGTACAGGTATCATTGTCAACAAAAACAGTCTGTAAGAATTTGGTTTTTTATACAATTAGCTTTAATTTCTTGACTAGAAGTTTCCATTATTGTATATTTATAGCGTCATGTATAAATAACTAAATTTTCAGACTCTTTAAGTTGTTTCTGCTTGACATTAACACTTGCTTTAAATAGGAGGAAGAACATGAAAACGGGCAAAGTTAAATGGTTTAACAACGAAAAAGGCTTTGGTTTTATTGCTGTTGAAGGTGGAGACGATGTGTTCGTTCATTTCACTGCAATTCAAGGCGATGGCTACAAATCATTAGAAGAAGGCCAAGAAGTTTCTTTCGAAATCGTGGAAGGAAACCGTGGACCTCAAGCATCTAACGTAGTAAAATTATAATCTATTATTCACATGATCAATGGTTGGCGAATAAAGCCAGCCTTTTTTGTTAGAGGAGAGTGTCTACATGTACCTTACTGTAAAAGAAGCAGCGGAATATTTATCAATTAGTGAGGCCACCATCGAAAAGCTTATTCAACAAAAACGGATTCGAGCCTTATACGACGGTGAACAGTACCTCATTTATAAAGAACAATTCAACACACACTTAAATCAGTTGGAAAAGTACAAGTTGCTTGTCGAGGAAGTTCTGAATGAACCAATTCCTGAAGATATCGATATTAAGGATGAGGATTAGTATAAATCTACTTACCACAGCTATATGGGCTGTTTTTTTTTGACTCCTAGAAGTTGGCAGTTCAAATTTTTGTCAAATTGTTTTTACAGCATTGTGAACGTTATCACATTCTCAACCTTTATTAACACCGAAGTAGTATATTAATAGTGTAATCATTCATTCACTTTTTCGAGAGGAAGCGATTCACATGTTAGTCAATTGGTTAAGAGAAAACAAAGTTTCTGCTGCACTGTTTGCAGTCCTACGAATCTATTTAGGTTATGCATGGTTAACAGCAGGATTTCATAAATTAACAGGCGGATTTGACGCAAGTGGGTTTTTAAAAGGAGCAGTTGCTAACCCGGTAACTGGACCAGATGGAGTTGTTTACGGCTGGTGGGCATCATTCCTTGAAGGTGTAGCTCTTCCGAATATTGATATTTTTAACGTTTTAGTTCCTTGGGGTGAGTTCTTAATTGGTTTAGGATTAATCCTTGGATGCTTAACTACTGCTGCTGCTTTCTTCGCGGTTGTCATGAACTTCAGTTTCTTATTATCAGGTACTGTATCTCACAACCCTACAGATATTATAATGGGAATGATCATCATGGTAGCTGGTTACAACGCTGGTAGATACGGACTTGACCGCTATGTTGTACCGTTCATTCGTAAGACTATTGGTAAAAAAGAAAATGCTAAAAAGATAACTGCATAAAGAACGAGAGGGGCTAATTCGAAAGAGTTAGCCTCTTTTTTGTCTAGAAAATAATATTATTATTAAAATTTTCTTCAATTTTTAGATAATTTCTTATAAACTATTATTTAGACAATCTAAATAAATAAGGAGTACATAAGATGAGCGCTAATACACAAATTTCGGCTGAACTTTTACCCGTCTTTGAAACGCTTTTAAAAACAGAACCTGTTAAGGAAGCATTGGAATTTCTAAAGCAAGATAATGAAAATACGGTAAAGGAGCAAATTCACTTTACCGCTATACCGGCACCAACCTTTGAAGAACAGGTGCGTGGAGAATATTTTGAAAAACGCTTTAAGGAATTGGGATTACAGGATGTTAGTACCGACCAGCACGGAAATATATTCGGTTATCGCCGTGGCCAAGAAAACGGACCAAAACTCGTAGTATCAGCCCATTTGGATACCGTTTTTCCTGCGGGGACTGATGTTGTTGCGAAGGTTATCGATGGAAAAATTTATGCACCAGGAATTGCTGATGATGGACGTGGGCTTGCTGCGCTACTAACTCTTATTAGAGCCTTTAATCAAACCGGAATCGAAACAGTAGGTAACATTGTTTTTGTCGCAACAGTTGGAGAAGAAGGATTAGGCGACCTACGTGGAGTGAAAGGGTTATTTGCTGACCACAAAGATATAGACGGCTTTATCTCTATCGAACCGGGTACCCCAAATGAGGTTACTTATTTGGCAACGGGCAGCCGCCGTTATCGAATTACCTATACAGGACCAGGTGGACATAGCTTCGGTGATTTTGGAGTTCCAAGTGCCATTCATGCCCTGGGTCGGGCAATTGCGGCAATAGCCGACATCAAGGTTGCCCAGGATCCGAAGACAACTTTTAACGTCGGTACGATTGAGGGCGGGACTTCCGTCAATACGATTGCAGCCCGTGCAGGCATGGTTCTTGATATGCGCTCCACTTCCCAAGCTGAACTTGCAAAACTAGAACAACAAGTAATCGATCTATTGCATCAAGCTGCAGAAGATGAAAACCAACGCTGGGGTAAGGAATCCATTAAGGTCGAGCTTGAATTAGTCGGTGACCGCCCTGCAGGTAGCCAGTCAGAAGACGCGGTTATCGTTCAATCTGCATTAGCGGCCGCAACTGTACTAGGTTTTGAGCCGAAATTAAACAATCCAAGCAGTACAGATTCTAATGTGCCGATTAGTTTAGGAATTCCTGCCGTTACCCTTGGCGGGGGCGGCGATTATGGCGGATGCCATACACTTCAAGAATTTTTTAATCCAACAGATGCCCATTTCGGTGTTCAGAAAATCCTCTTAACAATTGTAGGATTAGTTGGTTTAAAGGAAGTCACAAAACCACTGCTTTAAAAATGTATTGACAGTAGAGATAAACGAAACTATAATCGAATTTGGTTAAAATATTGACTAAAACCTATTATAGGAACGTGGACTTTTCTAGAGATACTCTATTTTCGCCACACAAATGTTTCATACATTTGTGTGGCTTTTTTGCGTTTTTTTGAGGTAGTAAAGCTCTATCTAAGAAGGGAGATTCAAAATGAAAGCTTGGCATTATGCATTAATCGTTTTTTTAGGTGGCTGTAGTTACGGAGTGTTGTCGACAGTGGTCAAACTGGCCTACTCCGCTGGGTTTGTGATGTCACAGGTGACCGGCAGTCAGTTATTGATGGGGACCATGATTCTATGGCTTATTGTCCTTTTTACTAAAAAGCAAAAATTAACTATAAAGCAAACAATAAAATTACTAATCTCCGGTATTCCGGTTGGGTTGACAGGTGTATTTTATTATAAATCGCTCCAAACCCTGGATGCTTCACTGGCAATTGTGTTTTTATTTCAATTTGTTTGGATTGGCACGCTACTAGAATGGGTCATTGCTAGAAAGAAACCATCGTTCGGCAAACTCATTTCAGTTGCTGTCCTTGTTCTCGGCACGATTTTATCGGCGGGAGTTTTAACAGAAGGGATGTCTGACATTCCTTTAAATGGCGTCGTTTGGGGAATGCTATCAGCACTATCTTTTTCAGCATTTATCTATATTAGTAGTTCAGTAGGAAATGAACTTCCGCCGGTGCAAAAAAGCGCCATCCTCTCAACAGGTGGCCTTATAACCGTGATGCTTCTTTTTCCGCCAACGTTCCTAATCAATATGGATGTTTTAGTAGCTGTAACACCATACGGTATTTTCTTAGGTTTATTTGGTGTTGTTGTTCCGCCGCTATTATTTTCAATCGGTATGCCTCATGTCGGACCAAGTCTGGGAACCATTCTAACAGCCTCCGAGCTACCGGTTGCTGTTATTGCCTCAATGCTCGTATTAGGAGAAAAGGTTATCGCCTCCCAATGGCTAGGTGTTCTGGTTATTTTGGTCGGAATCTGTTTTGGAAATGTAAATCTTTCTTTTGTAAAAAAATTCTCGCTTTCGGAAATTTTACCCGATCGAAAAAGCAAGCAGCTCATGTAGGGCTGCTTATTTTTTGAAAAATTTAAAAATTTAAGCAGGAGTTTTTCTTTCGTCTATCGAACTATTAGAGTGTCAATATTTACGAAAGGTATGTGAAAGCGAATGGAAGCTGTTGGAATTGCACCATATTTACATGTGCGTAAGGCAAGTAATCCGATTTACGATCCATCGGGGCAAAAGTTAAGCTTTATCACTGATTACACTGGATTACCTCAGGTTTGGGACCTCGGCTTAAGTGAGTTGGCTTGGCCGTCACAAGCAACCTACACAGAAGAACGTATTATTTTTATTCAATACATAGCTGGAACAAACAACCGAATTTTCGGGATGGATGAAGGGGTCAACGAAAGACAACAGCTATTTTTATTAAAAGAAAATGGCGATGTAGCCCCATTAACCGATTCGCCTGACCATATCCATCATTATGGCGGCAGCTCATCTGATGGTAAATGGATTTCCTGGTCGAGCAATCGTCGTCATAACACCTATTTCGATATATACATCCAAAACCTAGAAACGCTTGAAATTCGTCAAGTCTTCGAGGATGATGGCTCCTATTATCCACGGAAATGGACGCCGGATGGCAAAGCACTTCTGATTCAAAAGTCAAATACGAATTTGGATAATGACCTTGGATTGTTAGAAATTGAAACAGGAGAAGTTACATGGTTAACCGAGCATGCCGGTGAGGCTAGCTTCGATAATCCACAATTTAGTGCTGATGGCAAACAGCTTTATTTTTTAACAAATAGAGATCGCGAATTTACAGGTCTGGCATCGCTTAGTCTTTCTACGAAGGAAATCACCTGGTTAGACGATTCCAAGTGGGATTTGGAAGACTTGACGATGAGCCCTGATAAAAGAATGCTTGCTTACACGATTAATGAAGGTGGCATTTCGAAAGGGATTATCTATCATCTTGATAGTGGCATCAAACAATCTTGGTCAACGCCAATAGGTGTCATTACGGAGCTAGCCTTCTCACCAGATAGCTCCAAGCTTGCCTATGTGTTTAATGGGGCTACAAACCCATCTGATGTATGGGAGCTTGAAGTGAAATCTGAGCAAACAAGAAGATTAACCTATGTGTCCCAACTACCTGTCGTTCAGGAACAGTTGGTTGAACCGGAACTAATTAAGTTCTCCTCTTTTGATGGATTAGAGGTGCCAGCTTTCCTTTATAGGCCGAAAAATGCAGAAGGCAAACTGCCGGTTGTCGTTTTTGTTCACGGTGGTCCGGAAAGCCAAATCCGTGCTGTTTATAATCCTTTCTTACAATATTTCTTAAATCGCGGTTATGCGGTGTGTACGCCGAATGTGAGGGGGAGTACAGGTTACGGAAAAACCTATTCTCACTTAGATGATGTCCGTAAGAGAATGGATGCGATTAAAGACTTAGTCAGCTTAGCTGAATGGTTGAAGAAGGAAGAAATCGCTGATCCGAATAAAATCGCGATTATGGGGCGTAGCTATGGTGGATTCGCTGTGTTGGCTGCTATTACTCATTATCCGGATATTTGGTCAGCTGCCATTGAAATTGTCGGAATCTCAAGTTTCCGGACATTCCTTGAAAAAACAAGTTCATGGCGCCGTAAGCTTCGTGAAGCTGAATATGGCAGCATCGAAAACGATGGCGACTTCTTCGATGAAATTGACCCGATCCATCATGTCGGAAAAATTACTAGTCCATTGATGGTCCTTCATGGTGCCAACGACCCAAGGGTGCCAATTGAAGAAGCCGAGCAAATCGTAGGAGAGCTGAGAGCGCGGAATCACCCAGTAAGCTACATCCGTTTTGAAGACGAGGGGCATTTCTTTGTTAAGTTAAAGAATAATATTACCGCCTACACTGGTGTAGCGGAATTCTTGGATCAGTATATTGGCCAATAGGTCTTTACAAAAGACATAAACAGAACCTGCCCGAATAAATAGGGGCAGGTTTTTTCATGTTTCTTTTACAGTCTTCGTAATGAACATATTAACTCCAATTTTCTTACAAACTGATAAATAATGTAATAACATAAGTAGCACTGCTCCAGTATTCATTCCAATAATAATCCCATCCATTTGAAAGATTTGCAGTGAACCTAGAAAATACATGAGCCCAAAAGATACGACTGACACTAAAATTTGATGGTAAAAAGCATCCTTAACTAAATTAAGCCCAATTAGAATGGCCTGCAACGGAATAACAAAGAAATGAAATAAAAAGTACGGCCAGAGCATTTGTAAATAATAGGTAGCTTCATTAGAATCAAAAAATAGTTGTGTTAATGGTTCGGAGAAGAAGTAAAATAATACGACAGCTGGTGTTCCGTACATAAGAGTAAACTGCATGACCTTCTTTAATAAGGATTGCAAAAGGACATGGTCTTTTTGGGCGTAGGCCTTTGAAACAGTTGGAATCAACACCACCAACAAGGAATGGGCAATAAAGGCAGGGAAGAAACCGATTGTCATCGCCACTCCAGCCAATAAACCAAATTGTTCCGTAGCCATGTCCCCAGTTAACCCGGCTTGCACAAGTGCTGCTTTGATTAGAAAAGGTTGAATGGCGTGAGTTAATGAATGAAAGATTCTTAATCCAGTTGTCGGTACTGAAACGGAAACGAGACTATCACGTACAAATTTTTTATTTAAAGCTCTGCCCGGTCTGCCATTTAAATAACGTAACTTAATCATATACTCTATGATTAAATAACCAAACACGCCAAATTCACTAGCAACGATGGCACAAAGGGACAGAAGGATAGCGGTTTCGATTGTAAATTCAAACCACTGAAAGACAAAAACCAGTACTAATAACTGCAGAGTGCGTCTTAAAAAGTTTGAGACGGCGATTTTACCCATTGCATGCGTACCCATGAAAAATCCTCTAGCTATGGAAGAAAAGGTGGCAATAGGGATTAGTACTAAAACAAGCCACTTTACATAGGGATGATATTCATCAAATACTGGAATGAGCGGTAGAGCAATGGTTGTAACAACGATAAAAAAAGTGGTACATATAATGGCAAGATTGGTCACTTGCGATAAAATGCTGCGGTGGTATTTTTCATCCTTTTCGGCGACAAGTTTTGAAACAGATACAGGCAGTTCTAAGCTTGCTAGGACAACGATCAAGAAAATCATTGGCAGAATCGACATATACATCCCCAAGCCTTTTTCCCCTAACTCTTTCGCCAATACCATATTAATTATAAATTCAAGGCATTCTCCCATAAAAGCGGCTATTGCTAAAACAAGTGTCGCTCGAATAAATATCTTCATCACTGTTCTCCCTTGTACAATTAGAGTCTCTATAAACATATGAGACAAAGGATGAAAATATTTGTCCAAATTAGTTTAAAACGAAAAAGCAGAGACAACCCTACAATTTTGTGATGTTCCGGACTGGATAACACATAAATCCTTCACAACCGAAGATACTAAACGTATGTTCGGAGGTGAAAATGTGGAAAATAATGATTTTGAAAAAATTTATGAGCAGTACAAGCAGCAGGGGGAACAGCAGGCTCTTTCTGAAAAAAGTCATTTCGTAGCAGATGGTAAGGAGGAGTTCATTGCGGTAAGAAAAAACGATGATGGAGATATCATTGCTTTCAAAACGAATACTGACCGTGAGCTTGATTATGTAACAGCATTATTTGAAGCAAAATCAGGAAAAATTGCCCATGTGGACGTATTTCATAAGTATGGAAGAGAGATTATCAGAAGTGAACCGGATGGGATCAAAGAGAACAACCTTGATCAATTGCCCCAATTCTAGCAAGTAGAATGCTTAAATCGCATTGTCGTATTATTTTACTAGATTTTTAAGGAAGTTCTCCCTATACTAATGGTATAGGTAAAAGTCGAATTATGGCGAAAGACTACCTAGTATTGCTCGTTCGACAGAAAGAGGGAAAGAAAAGTGGGCTTAATTAATGAAGCAAGTTTCATCGAAACAGTCCACATGAAAGGGCTGCAAGTGTCCCTAATTGCTTCCGGTGATGGTACAGAGATTATTTATCATAAACTTCAACCTGGAACAAGATGGGCTTTAGAACCATCTGAAGGTTGGGACGCCATGGAATTTTTGCATGTATTGAATGGCGAGTTAAAGTTACAAACCGATGATGGATTTAAAATGATTAAAAGTGGGGATTCATTTTATCGAGTACCGGTAAAGGAACATCATATTTTTCAATCCATTGGAATAACGGAATTTCTATATGTAACTTCACAGCCGATTTTCCACCATTATAGTCAAATTACAAAGGAATTCATGGAACTTTCTGTTTCGATTGAAGAAAAGGATGGATATACGGTCGACCATTGTCATCGAATCAATAAACTTTCGATGCTAGTTGGAGAAACCTTAGGATTAAAAACAAAAGAAATGATGAGATTAAATTTAGCATCCTTTTTACATGATGTCGGAAAGTTAAAAGTTCCTTTAGAGGTTTTACAAAAACCTGGGAAATTAACGGATGAAGAATGGAATATCATGAAGATGCATTCCACCTTTGGAAAGGAAATACTAGAATCATCTGCCAATACTTTACTAGTAATGGCTGCACCTGTAGTAGAGCAACATCACGAGAGATATGACGGCAAAGGCTATCCTAAAGGTATAAAAGGGGAAGAAATCTCTATTGAAGCATCCATAATTGCGGTGGTTGACTCTTTTGATGCTATGACTACCGATCGAGTATACAGAAAAGCAATGACAACTGATGAAGCGTTCCAGGAACTTATCAGGTGTAAAGGAACGATGTATCATCCAAAGATTGTCGATGTGTTCATTGCATTAAAAGATAAAATAAAATTATTGAAATAAGGGGGAGAAAAGGTGAAAAAGGTTGGTTTAGTTTTAATGGTATTTTTGTTAAGTGTGGTTTTTGTAGTAAAACCAGCTGAGGCTGCATACGTAAGTCAGTACGATTATGAACTTGAGGTTTCAGCAAAAGAAGCACGCCAACTTGCCGATCTAATGGGATTAAAAAGTATTCCATTAGGCTCAGAAACAGCTCAGCGTTCTTTTGAACTGCAAGAAAAACTTATTGCAAAAATTGAAAAATTAACAAAAACCGAGATTAACCATTACTATATTTGGCTAACAGTTGATGGAGAAAGAGTATTAGCTATCGACCCTCCTGTACCACTTTGGTAATAGACAAGGCTGACCCTACTTGTAGGGCCAGTTTTTTTTATTTCCAATTTTATTGTAAAAGGATCTCCCTTTTTGATATGTTATTATTAAAGGATTTCCGTGAATATCATAAAAAGTCAAAATAGGAGCCAATTTCATTGATAAGAAAATTTGAATTATACAGGCATAATTGGACTTATATTTTTCTGATTATTGTGATTATCGAATTATTTGAAGAAACCTCATCTATGTCCTTTAAAGCAAATGATGTGATGGCGGTTACAATTGAGGTACTTTTTCTCATGACTAAGCTTTTGGTTATCTACCTCATGCTCAAAGGAATGGGAAATACGACGGCCGAATTGCAGAAAAGTAAACAAAGGTTAAATAATATATTTGATACACTAGATGTAGCCATATGGTCACATGATTTACGAGCGAATACGTTGTTAATCAACCCGGGTATTGAAAAATTATATGGTTATCCTTCGGAATCCTTTTATCGCGACAATGAGCTTTGGAAAAAAGTGATTCATGCGGATGATCTACAAGAATTGGATAAAAGAGCAGAGAAAATTGCTTCAGGTGAGCCGGTTACTAGCATTTATCGAATCATTCGGCCAGATGGACAAATTCGCTGGATACAAGACAGGGGAATTCCTACCCTGGATGGTCATGGGAAATTAATTGATTTTACAAGCGTGCTATTTGATATTACAGACCGAAAAGAAAATGAAGAATTCATTCAAAAAATGGCTTTTTATGACGCGCTTACTGGAATTCCTAATCGAAATAAATTTAGTTTAGAATTAAATAAACTAATGACCCAATCAGATGTCGAAAGACTAGCTGTTTTATTTTTGGATCTTGATCGCTTTAAAATTATTAATGATACAAAGGGGCACACCATAGGAGATTTATTATTAAAGCAAGTGGCTGTACGTTTAGTTTCAATAGTCGAAAAGGATGGGATTGTTTCACGCCACGGCGGGGACGAGTTCATCATCCTTTTAAAGAATATGAATAAAGAAGAAGTCACCGTCGTGACGGAAAAGATATTGGAGGTATTTTCACTTCCGCTTCAGTTAGAACAGCAAGAGTTTTATGTAACACCAAGTATTGGCATCAGTCTGTATCCAACTGATGCTACAGATGAGGAAACATTAATCAAGCTAGCAGATATTGCGATGTATATGGCGAAGGAAAAAGGAAAAAATAATTTCCAATTTTATTCTTCACAGCCGAATCGTCTATCCGTAGGGAAAATTGACCTTGAAAATGGGTTAAGAAAGGCGATAGAGAAGAATCAATTAATGCTATACTATCAACCGCAGGTGGAATTAACCTCAGGAAAAATTACCGGGGTTGAGGCATTAATTCGCTGGAAACATCCTGTATTTGGCTACATTCCCCCAAATGAATTTATTCCTTTAGCTGAAGAAACAGGATTAATAGTTTCATTGGGAAAATGGGTTTTACAAAAGGCTTGCGAACAAAACAAAGCATGGCAAAAGGAGGGTCTTCCACCTGTTCCAGTTGCTGTTAATATTTCCGCCCGCCAACTTCAAGATGATCATTTTGTTGAGACAGTAGCGCAAATTCTTAATCGGACTAGACTGGATGCCAAGTATTTAGAATTGGAAATGACCGAAAGTATTATGTTTAATATTGAGCGATCAACGGCTATTTTAAATGATTTAAAGAAGCTTGGGGTAAAGATTTCTATCGATGATTTTGGCACTGGTTATTCATCGTTAAATTATCTTAATTACCTCCCTATCGATAAAATTAAAATCGACAAATCCTTTGTTGATGGTATTATTCACCATTCTAGCCAAGGGGCGATTGTAAAAACGATCATCGACATGGGGCATCACTTAAACTATACTGTGGTCGCCGAAGGAATTGAAACGAAAGAACAAGTCAATTTTCTAACGCAATATACATGCCGGATTGGTCAAGGCTATTATTTTAGTCAACCAGTACCGAATGAAGAATTAAGGAAACTATTAAATTGATACTAGTGAAAAAGGAACATCTAGGTTTTAACAATGAAATATGGGGAAATCGTTCGGGGCTGGATTCTAAAGAATCCAGCCTTTTGTATTTTTATAAATATATAGGGCGAAAAATAGTAGGTTTTATCGAGTGATAATATTTTTTCATAAAAGATATTGTATATTTATAAAACTATAAGTATAATAATCCAGTAATTATACTTATGGGAGTGAAGATTAAAATGAAAGCTGCCATTATTGGTGGAACTGGCTATAGCTCCATTGAGCTTTTAAGATTACTGAATCAACATCCATTTGTAGACGTAACTACGATTATTTCAAACTCCCAATCGGGAAGTTTGTTAGATGACATATTTCCACATACCGTAAGCATCATTGACCAAACATTACGATCCTTCGATATTGAACAATTATCTCAAGCAGTCGATGTTGTATTTTTGGCAACGCCATCAGGGGTAAGTAAAAATCTGGTGCCTACATTACTAGAAAATGGTGTGAAATGTATTGACTTGTCAGGTGATTTCCGTCTGAGGTCAGCTGGCACCTATTTAGCCTGGTATAAGCATCCTGCTGCAGATGAGAAGTATGTAGCAAAAGCTACATACGGTTTAAGTGAAATTTATCCTGAAAAGATTAAAACCGCCTCCTTCATCGCCAATCCTGGCTGCTATCCGACTGCAACACTACTTGGACTTATCCCGGCGGTAAAAAGTCAATGGATCGACACCAAATCGATTATCATCGATGCAAAGTCAGGTGTTTCTGGGGCGGGGAGAGGCGTATCTCTGTCAACACATTTTTCAGAAATAAATGAGAATTTAAAAGTTTATAAAGTTGGTAGCCATCAGCATATTCCGGAAATTGAACAGGTGCTTGAGGATGAGTCTGGTGATTCGCAAGCGATTACCTTTACGACCCATTTAGTGCCGATGACTAGGGGGATTATGTGTACAATTCATGCTAGTTTGCTTAAGGAAATGAAGACAAGTGAACTGGTAGAGTTGTACTCTGAATTTTATCAAAATCACCCTTTTGTTAGGGTCCGACCGGAAGGAAAGTTCCCTTCAACGAAAGATGTATTAGGCAGTAATTTCTGTGATATCGGTTTGCATGCTGATGAGCGAACAGGCAGGCTTACGATAATATCCGTGATTGATAACTTAGTAAAAGGAGCTTCCGGCCAGGCGATACAAAACCTGAATATAATGAATGGTTGGAATGTGCGAACGGGGCTGTTAGAAATACCGGTCTATCCATAAAAAATAAAAGGAGATGGAGAAATATGCAGGTGTTAGCATCAGAGAAAATCACCATATTACAAGAAGGTAATGTGACAACACCAAAGGGATTTAGCGCCGGGGGAATGCATACAGGCATAAAACGCAAGAGGCTGGACCTAGGGTTTATCTATTCTGATGTTCCGGCAACCGCTGCTGGGGTTTATACAACCAATCTATTTCAAGCAGCACCGTTAGTCGTCACGCAAAAGAGTATTGGAATCGAACAAAAGATTCAAGCGGTTCTAGTAAACTCCGGAAATGCCAATGCTTGTACTGGAACTCAAGGCATCCATGACGCGTACACGATGCAAAAGGAGTTTGCTAACGTACTAGGGATTAAAGACCATTATGTTGCGGTAACCTCTACCGGTGTGATTGGTGTTCCGTTGCCAATGGATAAAATTTCAAAGGGAATCGGTGAGATTTTCAAAGAAGAATATAGCGGTGCAAGTCAATTCCAGCAGGCGATTTTAACAACTGATACTGGGGTTAAAAATATTGCCGTTCAACTGGAACTAGACGGGAGAATCATTAGTATCGGTGGTGCAGCCAAAGGTTCTGGAATGATTCATCCAAATATGGCGACAATGCTTGGCTTTATTACAACCGATGCCAATATTGATTATTCCGAGCTTTCGGGATTACTTAAAGAAATCACCAATCAAACATTTAACATGATATCGGTTGACGGTGACTCTAGTACGAATGACATGGTGTTAGTTTTAGCAAATGGAATGGCCGGAAACATGAAACTAACGAAAGAGCATCCTGGCTGGGAAACCTTTATCGAGGGTTTCAAGATTGTCAGCGAATCTCTTGCCAAGCAAATTGCTAGGGATGGTGAAGGGGCAACGAAGTTAGTTGAGGTGAATGTTGCTGGAGCCCCAACTCTTGATGGGGCACGTGCAGTTGGGAAGGCGATTATTTCTTCTAACCTAGTCAAGACCGCCATCTATGGAACGGACCCGAACTGGGGAAGAATCGTGTGTGCAGTAGGATACAGTGGTGTGTTGTTGGATCCTCAATTGGTTAGTGTAGCCATTGGACCTTTCTCTGTTGTTGAAAAGGGTTTGCCTAGTTTTATGGTTGAGGAAGACGTAAAAAAATATTTAGAGCAAGAATATGTACAAATTTACGTGAATTTGAATCAAGGTGAAGAAAAGGCTACTGCCTGGGGTTGCGATTTATCTTATGACTATGTCAAAATCAACGCTTCCTATCGCACCTAAGGGGGAAGTGGTATGAAGTGTTTAGTGATTAAGCTTGGTGGAAGTGTAATGGAACAACTTCCGGAAAGCTTTTATAAAAATATCGTTGCCTTACATGAATCGAAACAGTGGACTCCAATTATTGTTCACGGCGGCGGACCACTGATTAATTCTTTGCTTAAAACTTTGAACATTGAACCAAAATTTGTGAACGGTTTGCGTGTGACTGATGAGCAGGTGCTCGACCTCGTCGAAATGGTCTTAAGTGGGGCAGTTAATAAAAAAATAGTTCGTCGATTGATTGAAGTTGGCGGAAGAGGCCTTGGTGTTAGTGGTGTTGACGGTTCCTTGTTAGCAGCCCAACCAATAAAATGTTTCGAAGAGTTGGGCCTTGTTGGTGAGGTGGTGGACGTAAATACAGAGCTTATCAGAGGAATGATAGAACAAGGTTTTATTCCTGTCATTTCCCCGATCGGAATCGCCGAAAATGGTCAGCACTATAACATTAACGGTGATATAGCAGCTTCAGCAGTCGCTAGCGCTTTAGTTGCAAAGCTTTGTTATATCAGTGATATTGAAGGGATTTATGTAGAAAAAGCGGGGCAAAAGGAAGTGTTAACGACCGTTACAAATATGGAGGTTGAATCGTTAATTGCAAGCGGGCAAATTTACGGCGGAATGATTCCGAAGGTAAGGGCGGCTCTTGACGGGCTCGTTCACGCTGTACCAGAGGTTTCAATCATTAACGGCCTGAAGGAAGACAGTTTGCTCCAATATTGCCTTGGCGAACAAATTGGTACGAGAATTGTGTTAAACAAGGAGGCTGTTTATGTCAAATAATACAGTGAGTTCAGGAATTTCTCCAGTCATGTCAACCTATAACCGATTCCCGGTAACCTTAGTGAAAGGAAAAGGAAGTTATGTTTGGGATGATCAAGGGGATCAATATATCGATTTTACGGCTGGAATTGCCACTTGTAATTTAGGGCATGTACCTGAGAGTGTAAAACAAAAATTAGAAGAGCAATTGCAGAATCTCTGGCATTGCTCGAATCTGTATAACATCCCGAACCAGGAAAAACTTGCCGCTCTTTTAGTCGAAAATAGCAGTGGCGACAGAGTATTCTTTTGTAATAGTGGTGCAGAGGCAAATGAAGCAGCCATTAAATTAGCTCGCCGCTATAGCCAAAAAGTAAAGGGCACGGATGCCTACGAAGTCGTCACATTTCAACAATCGTTCCATGGCAGAACGTTAGCGACATTATCGGCAACTGGTCAAGAAAAAATCCAACAAGGCTTTTTGCCGTTAATGCCGGGGTTCCGCTATTTACCTTTTAATGATGTTGCCGCATTAGATACATTACCATCATCCAAAACATGTGCTGTGCTTTTAGAGCTAGTTCAAGGAGAAGGTGGGGTCGTTCCGGCAAACATGGAATGGGTCTGCCAATTAGCCCAAATTTGTAAAGAACATGACATTTTGTTCATGGTTGATGAAATTCAAACAGGAATCGGGCGAACAGGAACACTATTTGCCTATGAGCAATATGGGATTGAGCCGGATGTGATTAGTATAGCTAAAGGATTAGGGTCTGGTTTTCCGATAGGGGCAATTATTGCTAAAGCAAAAGTGGCTCAAGCCTTTGAACCGGGTAGCCATGGAAGCACGTTCGGAGGGAATCCACTAGCTGTAACTGCGGGGCTGGCAACCATTGAACATATTCTTTCTAGTAATCTTTTAGTTCATGTAAATGATCTGGCTGATTTTTTCCTAGAGCAGTTAGAGATTTTAAAGGGTAAGTACCCAATGATTGAGGCTGTTCGAGGCAAGGGCTTGTTAATTGGTTTAGTCGTACCCGGGAAGGCAATGGAGGTTGTTCAACAAGCCATGAGCCAAAATGTTTTGATTTTGACAGCGGGGCCAGATGTAGTTCGTATTTTACCACCATTAACAGCAACAAAACAGGAAGCATTAAAAGTCGTTGCTGTCTTGGAAAACGTATTAAAGAAGATCTAAAGGAGTGATGAAGATGGAAAAGGGGTACCTTGTTTTGGAGACTGGGGAAGTTTTCTGCGGGTCGTTAATCGGGATGATCAAAGAGTCTGTCGGTGAAGTCGTCTTTAATACAAGTATGACGGGCTATCAGGAAATCATCACCGACCCTTCCTATGCAGGTCAAATCATTACCTTTAGTTATCCGATTATCGGGAATTACGGGATTAACTCACAAGATAATGAAAGTGAAAATCCACCATTATCCGGAGTTGTCATTGGTGATATATGTGAGGAGCCAAGTCATTATCAGGCGCTTCATTGTCTATCGGAATATCTTAAACAGTTAGGTGTCCCGGGAATCACTGGAATTGATACCCGTTTATTAGTGAAAACAATTCGTTCAAAAGGAACGGTTAAAGGAATAATCAGTCGGGAAAAAATCTATTCAAAGAGTGAAGAAAAACCAACCTTTTGGGTGGAAAAAGTATCAACGAAAAAAGTGAAACACTATCCAGGTAAAGGACCCCATGTGGTGTTGATTGATTATGGATACAAGAAGTCAATTTTGAATGCGTTGTTGGCAGAAGGCTGTTCGGTAACCATTGTCCCGTACGATACGACTCTAAAGCAAATTAAGACATTAAATCCGGAGGGGATATTTTTAAGCAATGGCCCTGGGGATCCGATGGAATTAGAGCCTTGGTTTTTAGAAATTAAAAAAATCACCCAAGCGTACCCTACTTTTGGAATTTGTCTAGGTCATCAGTTAATTGCCTTAGCTTACGGAGCAAAAACGAGTAAATCGGCTTACGGCCATCGGGGGGCTAATCATCCGGTGAAAGAGTTATTAACCGGAAAAGTGAAAATCACCTCGCAAAATCATGGGTATGTAGTGGTAGATGAAAGTATTAATCAACGAGTGTTTCAAGTGACCTTCCGTAATGTAAATGATCAGTCGATTGAGGGCCTAAAGCATGTTTCGCTACCGATTGAATCAGTACAATTCCATCCTGAAGCGCATGCAGGACCAAATGATACCGTTTATTTATTCAATAACTTTGTAAAAGGATTAACTTCTATAGGAGAACTTCATTATGCCGCTACGTAAAGATTTGAAAAAGGTTCTAGTGATTGGCTCCGGTCCAATTGTGATTGGTCAGGCTGCTGAGTTTGATTACGCAGGAACGCAAGCCTGTATTGCTTTGAAGGAAGAAGAAATCGAGGTCATTCTCATCAACAGCAATCCGGCAACGATTATGACCGATGAGGCAATCGCGGATAAGGTCTACATCGAGCCGCTGACACTTTCTTCGATTGAGGAAATTTTGAAAAAAGAACAGCCTGATGGCCTCATTGGCACGCTTGGTGGTCAAACCGGTTTAAATTTAACCGTTCAACTATATGAACAGGGCATTCTTGAGAAATATGGAGTTGAGCTCCTTGGAACATCGGTAGCCTCGATTCAAAAAGGGGAGGACCGCGAATTATTTCGCAATCTTATGCTTGAGATTGGTGAACCCATTCCGGAATCAACGATTGTGGAGAGTGTAAATGAAGGATACGAGTTTGTAGGGAAGATTGGTTACCCTGTCATTATTCGCCCGGCTTACACGCTTGGTGGCGATGGCGGTGGTTTTGCCTATGATGATGAGGAATTTGAGGCTGTTTTGAAAAAAGGACTTGCGGCCAGCCCGATTGGTCAGGTTTTGGTTGAAAGAAGCATTAAGGGCTGGAAAGAGGTCGAGTACGAGGTCATGCGTGATGCAAATGATACATGTATCATCGTTTGCAATATGGAAAATATCGACCCGGTTGGCGTGCATACAGGCGATTCGATCGTTGTTGCTCCATCGCAAACGTTAACTGATGTGCAGTACCAACTGCTTCGTGATTCGTCCGTGAAGGTGATTCGCGAGCTTGCCATTATCGGGGGCTGTAATATTCAATTTGCGTTAGATCCGAATTCCAATCAGTACTACATTATCGAGGTTAACCCAAGGGTGAGTCGTTCCTCCGCACTTGCTTCAAAAGCTACTGGTTATCCCATTGCAAGAATGGCTGCTAAATGTGCGATTGGCTATCACCTTGATGAAATTTTGAATCCTATTACGGGCAATACCTTCGCATCGTTTGAGCCGGCACTCGACTACATCGTTGTCAAATTGCCAAGGTTCCCGTTTGATAAGTTCCCTGAAGCCGACCGGACACTCGGGACTCAAATGAAAGCAACTGGAGAAGTAATGGCGATTGACCGAACATTTGAAGGGGCTTTAAATAAGGCGATTCGGTCGTTAGAAATAAATGCATATGGGCTCAGTACTTCTGCGTTAAAGTCCTTTACCATCGAAGATTTAGAGCAAGCTAATGATCAACGACAGTTTGCGATAGTGGCCGGGCTGCTTCAAGGGATGACAGTGGAAAAGATTCACCAAATCACCGATATTGATCAATGGTTTTTAAATAAAATGAAGGCAATTGTCGAATTAGAGCAGGAATTGATAAGGTGGTCCTGGGATAGTGTCCCGCAACAACTTTTAATAAAAGCGAAACGATACAATATAAGCGATCAATTCATCGCAGAAGTTTATGGAGTAAAACAGAAAAAGGTTCGTGGCCGCTGGAAGGAATGGGGCTTGAGGACGGGCTACAAAATGGTTGATACATGTGCAGCCGAATTTGATGCAATAACACCCTACTTTTATTCTACTTGGCAGGGATCTGATGAGGTGGAAACCTCATCGAAACGGAAAATATTAGTTATCGGCTCCGGACCAATCCGTATCGGGCAAGGGATTGAGTTCGATTATTGTTCTGTTCATGCCGCAGAGGCAATCAAGAAAAAAGGTCTTGAGGCGATTGTGATAAATAACAATCCGGAAACGGTAAGTACCGATTATTCGGTTGCTGATAAGCTTTATTTTGAGCCTTTAGCTGCCGAGGATGTCTTGAGTGTGATTGAAAAGGAGCAGGTAGACGGTGTTCTGATTCAGTTTGGTGGCCAAACGGCGATTAATCTGGCAGCTGCTTTACAGGAGGAAGGAGTACCTCTATTAGGAACGTCAGTTGACGCGATTGATCAATTAGAGGATCGTGATCAATTTTATCAATTATTAAGGAAATTGGATATTCCGCATATTGAGGGTGAAGCAGTTAGCGACGCTAGTGAATTATTGGCTGTGGCAGAAAAAATTGGCCTTCCGGTGTTGGTTCGACCATCCTATGTTATTGGTGGGCAATCCATGTTTACGTTTTATGAAAAAGAGGAGCTTTTGGCGTACGCGAAGCAGGTAGAGACGAATAAGGCGTTGTGGCCATTATTGGTTGACCGGTTTGTTCCTGGGCTAGAATGTGAGATTGATCTCATCAGTGATGGGGTTGATATTGTTGTCCCAGGGATCTTCGAGCATATTGAAAAAGCGGGAGTCCATTCGGGTGACAGTGTTTCGATTTTTCCCTCGGTGTCCTTATCGATGGAGATCAAGACTACCTTGATAGGATATGCCGAGCGAATTGCTAAGGCATTGCCGGTCATCGGGATAATGAATATTCAATATGTCATTCATGAGGATAAGGTCTATGTTCTAGAGGTAAATCCGCGATCATCGAGAACTGTACCGATCATGAGTAAGATTACTGGAATTCCAATGATTGAATGGGCTACGAAGGTTCAATTAGGAGATTCACTGAAGGATTTTTGTGAGGGATTGGGGTTATTAGCGGAACCCGCATATTTTTCGGTGAAAGCGCCGATTTTCTCTTCCAGTAAGTTGAAAGGCGTCGATTATTGCTTAGGGCCAGAAATGAAATCGACCGGGGAGGTACTTGGTATAGGGTTTTCTTTAGAGGAGGCACTAGGGAAGGTACTATTAGAGGATGGGAAGAATCCTCTGCTCCATAGAGAAGGAGCGATTTTATGCTCTATTTCGGATCGTGCAAAATTAGAGAGTTTGGAGATTTTTAAAAGGCTAAGGCAAATGAATGTCTCGCTTATGGCAACTACCGGTACTGCAAAATTTCTGGGGGAAAATGGGATTCCTATTGACAGAGTCATTTCCAATGAAATTCAGTTGAATTCTTTGCTAAAAAAGAATCAAATAGTAGCTGTAATTAACATTGCCACCCAAGGACGAAATAACGATAAGTTTGGCTTCGCCATTCGTGAACAGGCGATTCGTTACAAGGTTCCTATGTTTACCCATTTAGATACGGTGAGAGCAATGTTAGGTTTAAAAGAGTATTCTGTTTCGGTAAACACTATTGCGGAATTAACTAAAAGTGAGGTGCAAATGGGATGAATGTTGTAAAACTGTGTCAGGCTGGTTCGGTAGAGTCTACACTAAAAGGAAAGAGCTTTTTGCGCTTGTCAGATTTTACATCTGAAGAAATCCATCATTTATTAAATGTGGCTTTGGATCTTAAGAAGCAACAAAAACAAGGAAAGGCCCATCCTCATTTGGCTGGAAAAGTACTGGGGATGATTTTTGAAAAATCCTCAACACGGACGCGAGTTTCTTTTGAAGTTGGGATGCTGCAGCTTGGCGGACACGCCATATTTCTTAGCTCGAAGGATATCCAATTAGGTAGGGGTGAAACGATTGAGGACACTGCGAAAGTGTTGTCACGATATGTGGATGGAATTATGGTAAGAACATTTGAACATCAGACTGTGGAAGAATTCGCTAAGTATGCCACTGTTCCAGTCATTAATGGCTTAACGGACTCTCATCACCCAACACAAGTTATGGCTGATTTATTAACGATACTTGAGCATAAAGGGAAATTAGCTGGACTAAAGATGTGCTATGTTGGCGATGGAAATAACAATATGGCGCATTCCTTAATGGAAGGTGCTGTAAAGGTAGGTATGCATATTAGTGTGGCGAGTCCTGCTGGCTACGAGCCGAATGCTGAGATTACGGCTGCTGTGATCGAAGAAGCAAAGTTGAGTGGTAGTTTAGTAGAGATTACTGCGGATCCTGTATTAGCGATCAAGGATGCTGATATAGTGGTTACAGATGTCTGGACCAGCATGGGGCAGGAAGCTGAAACGGCTAAGCGCCTAGAAGTGTTTAAACCCTTCCAAGTGAATGAAGAGCTTTGCAAACTAGCAAAAAATGATTATCTATTCTTGCATTGCTTACCAGCTCACCGTGGTGAGGAAGTAACAGCGGAAATCATTGACGGACCGCACTCGGTCGTCTTCGACGAAGCTGAAAACCGCCTTCATGCTCAAAAAGCTATTCTGAAATTACTAATGTCTTAAAAATTTTTTTTGAAAATAATGTATAAAAATTCATATTATTATATATTAATACAACAAAAATAAACAAACACTTCACCACATTAAAGCATGTGGGGACAGTCCCGCTATGCTTTAACGCGGTGAAGTGTGTGGGGACAGTCCCCACGTTATTTAAAGCGCTAAAGCATTAAAGCGAAGAGAGGGGTTATGGTTTAGATGTCTAAGGAGAAGATTGTTTTAGCTTATTCTGGTGGGCTGGATACTTCGGTTTCAGTGAAGTGGATTCAAGAAAAGTATGGGTATGATGTGATTGCGGTTAGTTTAGATGTTGGTGAAGGGAAGGATCTAGAGGCGATTAAAGATAAGGCATTGAAGGTTGGCGCTATTAAATCTTATATGATTGATGCGAAGGAGATGTTGGCTACGGAATACATCCTGCCTGCATTAAAAGCAAATTGCCTTTATGAGGGGAAATATCCGATTTCCTCTGCATTATCGCGTCCATTAATTTCTAAAATTCTAGTTGATATTGCCGAAAAGGAAGGGGCGACGGCAGTTGCCCATGGTTGTACTGGAAAAGGCAACGATCAAGTACGATTCGAGGTTTCGATCCAAGCGCTAAATCCAAACATAAAAGTTGTTGCTCCAGTTCGTGAGTGGGGAATGACTCGTGATGAGGAAATTGCTTATGCAGCCGAAAAGGGAATTCCCATTCCAGTAGATTTAGATAATCCGTTTTCAATTGACGCTAATATTTGGGGACGCGCCTGCGAAGCGGGTGTGCTAGAGGACCCATGGGCAGAAGCACCTGAGGCAGCTTTTGACTGGACGAATCCAATTCATTTAGCACCGGAAGAGCCGGAATATGTGGAAATTGAATTCGAAAAGGGTGTACCGGTCGGACTAAATGGCGAAAAGGTCGATCTTGTACCACTAATTGAGGCGCTAAATGCCCTAGGTGGAAAGCATGGGGTCGGCCGTATCGATCATATTGAAAACCGTCTAGTTGGAATTAAGTCTCGTGAGGTGTATGAAAATCCAGCAGCATTAATTTTAATCAATGCCCACAAGGAATTAGAGTTTTTAACCTTACCACGCGAAGTCACTCAATTCAAAACACAAATCGACCAACAAATGGCGAAAATGATTTATGACGGACTTTGGTATTCTCCATTAAAAGCAGCATTAGATGCATTTGTGGACGAAACGCAAAAAGTTGTTTCCGGAACAATTCGTGTAAAGCTCCACAAAGGCAATCATATGGTTGTCGGACGTAAATCAACACACAGCCTTTATAATGAAGAACTAGCGACTTACTCAAAAGGCGATGCGTTTGATCATAATGCAGCTGTAGGTTTTATCAAGTTATGGGGATTAACAACAAAGGTTTACTCCGAAGTGAACCAAAAAAAGGAAACTTTAGTTGGCCAGGAAGTATTATAGAACGCTAGCTTGAAGAAGGGAGCTCGCTTTTTCAGGAAGCGGCTCTCCAATAATTGCATTTTAAGAGTTTTTAGAAGATAAACCGGAAATCAGCCTAGAAAAAAGTCACTTTTACTGTAATTAATGGTGTTTTTTTAAAAAAAACCGCTAGTAGGAACAGAATTTTCTCCTTTTTTCATAAAAAAGCTCAACATTAACTAAAAATGAATCTTGGATATGACCAAGTTTTTCAACATATGCCCAACTTTGGTGCGATATGTCCAACTTTCAAGATTTATGCCCAACTTTTTATGACAAATGCCCAAGTTCTTTCCGAAATGCCCAACTTTTAGAACATATGCCCAAGTTTTTCACGAAATGCCTAACTTCCAAATATCAAGCCAAACGCATATGCAATCCCACAATTTAAGGAGGTCATCATACTATGTCCAAACTCTGGGGCGGTCGTTTTACCAAAGAGACGAACCAACTTGTTGAAGAATTCACCGCATCAATCCAGTTCGACCAAAAACTAGCTATCGAAGATATCGAAGGTAGTTTAGCCCATGTCCAAATGCTGGGGGAATGTAACATCATTCCTACCGAAGATGCCCTGACCATTAAAAATGCCTTACTCGAAATCAAACAACAGATCAAAAATGGCGAAATTCAGTTCAAAATCGAACACGAAGACATTCATATGAATATCGAAAAGTTGTTAATTGATAAAATTGGCCCTGTTGGAGGCAAGCTGCACACTGGACGCAGCAGAAATGACCAGGTCGCCACTGACATGCATTTATACTTAAAAAACAAAACGACTGAGATCATTGAGCTAGTCAAAACAGTCCAACAATCGATTCTCAACCAAGCCAAGGAAAATATCGAAACACTTATCCCTGGATACACACATCTGCAACGAGCACAGCCCATTTCCTTTGCCCATCATTTAATGGCCTACTTTTGGATGTTTGAGCGTGACAAGGAAAGGCTCCAAGATAGCCTAAAACGAATTAACTGGCTCCCTTTAGGCGCCGGTGCCCTCGCTGGTACGACCTTTCCAATTAACCGAGCAAGCGTCGCAAACCACCTCGGGTTCCAAACGATATACCCAAATAGTATGGATGCTGTTAGCGACCGAGATTTTATCGTCGAGTTCCTATCCATAGGTGCACTCATCATGACCCATATCTCAAGACTTTCCGAGGAGTTAGTGATTTGGTCGAGCCAAGAATTTCAATTTATTGAGTTAGATGATTCCTTTTGCACGGGTTCAAGCATCATGCCGCAAAAAAAGAATCCGGACGTTCCGGAATTGCTTCGTGCGAAAACCGGCCGTACTTACGGCAATTTAATCGGACTGCTAACAGTTCTCAAAGGCCTACCACTTGCCTACAACAAGGACATGCAAGAAGATAAAGAAGGCATGTTTGATACAGTGGAAACGCTAGAAGGATCGCTGAAACTTTTAGCACCGATGATTGAAACGATGACCATCAATAAAGACGTCATGCGAAAGGCGCTTAATCAAGACTTTTCTAATGCTACTGATATTGCAGATTACTTGGTCACAATGGGTTTACCTTTCCGCGATGCCCACGAGATTATTGGAAAAATAGTCTTATATTCTATTCAATATAACAAATACTTATTAGATTTAACTCTGGAAGAATATCAGCAGTTTAGCTCACTTTTCCAAGAGGACATCTACACTATCTTGTCGCCTGAACATGTTGTCTCAGCAAGAAACAGCTATGGTGGGACAGCTCCTACCCAAGTGATAGAGCAAATCAAATTAGCGGAAGAAACATTATATATAACATCTAACTAAAAGCGGGGATGCAATATCTCCGCTTTTTTGTGACTTTTTACACACTTACTTATTGGGAAATATTTCATGTAATGCTATAATTTATATTAGAAAAATAAAATTCAACAAAAAGAGGAGGGAATAACTATGACACTATCAATCCAAAACCTTACAAAAACGTATGGTGAAAAAAAGGCAGTCGACAATATTTCACTCCAATTGCCTAAAGGTGAGGTTCTCGGTTTACTCGGGCGAAATGGTGCCGGAAAAACAACGACGATTAAGATGATGCTCGGATTAATCCAACCTGATAACGGCACCATTTTATGGGAAGGAAAACCATTCAAAAAGGATCAGCTTTCAGTGGGCTACTTACCTGAAGAGCGCGGTTTATACCCAAAATCGAAAATTGTCGACCAGCTCAGCTATTTTGGGATGCTAGAGGGCATTAGTAAAAAGGATATTCACCAAAAAATCGATTACTGGCTTGAAAAATTTCAAATTCCAGAGTACAAAAATAAGCTAGCCAGCGAACTATCAAAAGGAAATCAGCAAAAAATCCAAATTATCTGCACGCTTTTACATGATCCGGAAATCGTGATTTTAGATGAACCATTCAGCGGATTAGATCCGGTAAATGCCACTCTTTTGAGCGAAATTATTGAAGAACAAGTCAATGCAGGTAAAACGATTATTTTATCCAGTCACCAAATGGGGCAGATTGAGGCATTTTGTAAAAATATTATCATGATGAAAGATGGGAAAATCATTGTTTCCGGCCGATTACAAAAAATAAAAGACGACTATGGCTATAAAAATCTTTCCATCACCTCAGAAGCCTCTCTTGATAAATTCTTTGAAGAACAGAACCTAACGTTTGAAAAGAAAGCCAATGTTTACATAACTAAGGTGCATAATGATTCAGAAGGTTTGAGCATCCTTAATGCCCTGTCGGCAAAAAATATTACGGTACAAAACTATTCCTTATTAGAGCCAAGCTTACACCAAATTTTCGTTGAGAGGGTGAGCTAAACATGAACAAATTTAATATCGTTTTGGGTTTTCATTTAAAGGAAGGATTTGCTTCAAAAAGCTTTCGAATAACTACAGCTATTTTGCTGGCAGCAATCCTTGGATTCTTTGCTTTTACCCATTTCTTTGGAAAAGAAGAGAAGCTCACTGTATCCGTGGCGAATACAAGTTCCAAGTATGAATTTAATGCAGAAGAACTAAATAAAACAAGCGAATTTGCTGAATTTACCTCCGTAGGGGAAAATGATATCGTCCCAACAAAAGACAAGGTTAAAGATGGTGAGCTTGATGCATTAGTGGTCATTAGTGAAAAAAATGGCCAACCAAATGTCGAATACTTTTTCAGACGAAACCCAAACTTTGAATTGCTCGATTTATTAAAATCACAAATACAACCACAATATTTACAACAAGTCATCACTGAAAAACAGGTTCAACCTGATGTGGTCAAAGCTATATTAACTCCGGTTGCGATAGAGCCAATTCCATTAAAAGATATTGAATCGACTGGACTTGTCTATTTCTTTCTATTCTTAATGTACATGTTCATCATCATGTTCGGTCAACAGGTAGCGATGAGTGTTGCAGGGGAAAAAACGACCCGTGTGATGGAGATTATGATTACAAAGGTCCGACCGATTACCATGCTATATGCTAAGGTCATTTCCTCCATGCTTGTGGGAATTACCCAAATCGGAATGGTCGCCCTTGGATATATCATTGCAAGAATCCTTGGCTGGACTTCAGACGAGCTAACTCTATTCGGAATGCCGTTGGATTTATCCGTCCTGAATGCGAAAATTTTTCTATTCCTAGCCGTTTATTTTGCTTTAGGTTATATGATTTACGCCTTATTGTTTGCGGCCATTTCATCGGTGATTAGTCGAATTGAAGATATTGGTGGCATTATTTTTCCGATTTCGCTTTTATTAATGGGGGCATTTTTCCTCGGAATGAAATCGATGTTAAATCCGAATGATACGCTGGTGTTAATTGGATCTTACATACCATTTTTCTCACCGATTGTGACATTCTCTAGAATTGTGCTAGGTGAAGCGTATTTGCTCGAGATTATTTTATCGATAGTCATCCTTGTAGTTTCTATTCTCGTAATCGGACTAATCTCCAATCGAATCTACTTAAAGGGAGTCATGAGATACACAAGTAAGACAACGATTGCAGATGTGATTAAAATGGTCAAAAGCTAACCCTAGGTTATACAAAAGATCGCTCCCATTTGAAGCGGTCTTTTTTGCATAAAAGGGTAGAAAGATTGGGAAATCTACTGTTAAAGGGGGGCTACAAATGTCCGTTTTTAATAAAAATAATGACCAAAAAGAAACGGTTGAAGAAGTACTTTCTCATTCCATTGAGCTCGAAGAGGACTTGATGCGTACATACTTGATTACCGCAGAACGGATTCACGATGATGACGAATTAAAAGAACGCCTTGAAAATTTTGCCGAAGGAAATGCAAAAAGAACAAAGCAATTAATGGATGAACTCAATCATAATAAAAAAGATTAGCCAAATGGTTAATCTTTTTTTATTGTACAGGCAGAAAAAGAGATGTTTCAACGAATGATATTGAGAAGTAGTGCTTTGGAGTCTAAGCTTCGGAGGGAAGAAAATGTCTGAGAACCAATTGATTCAAAAGCGTTATTACGAAAATTATATAAAAGATAATGAATTAGCTCACCCCATTCGGGTGCTTGGTGAATGTTTTATCACTGAACAGAGTACAGAGGTCCCCGATTTAACGACGATTCGCTTTGCTCAGGGAGAAGTATATTTTCATCATAAAGATTTTGAAACAGCAATTTTCAAATGGGAACACATCCAAAACGAATTGGAGCCTTGGGCAAAAAAGAATATGGCGGATGCTCTCGTTCAATTGAAATTATTTAAAGAAGCAGAAGAACGGTATAAATCGATCATCTCCGATTCCGTTTTGCTAAATACCGAGATTGGCTTGCAACTTTTCTCACTATACTCGCTTCTAGAGCAGATGGATTCGGCTTTTAAAGTGATTAAAAAAGTGGTTTCGCTAAATCCAAACTATTCGAATGTGACGAAAATCGCACTTGATTTTTTTGTGAGCCAAAAGGATTGGTTGAGTGCAGCCGAGCTTGCTGCAAGTGAAGCGCTTAGAACCGAAAGCATGTCTTGGTTCGATCACCTGAAAGACTATGTGAAAGATGGCTACACAGAGGGTCTTGCACCATCGTTTTTTATGAATGTTTTAAAGCGATTATATAAATTGGATCGCCATCGTTTTGAGGAATTGATTACGATACTCTCGGAAAGCTATCGAAATGATTTAGCATGGGTAACCGTAATGAATGAGCTATTTGCTGAGCTTGTAGAAGATGGCCAAACTTCATCACCGAAAATCGCTTACCTTTTTAAAGATACCTATCATCATTTGCTGAATGGGCAATATTTATTATCACAATTAAATCGTGTGATTCCTTTGTTTTTAAGCAACTGGTTTAAAATAACTCAATCGCATTTTGCTGCGTCAGCTATTTTAGCTTGGAAGGACCTGTTTCCAACTAGCTTGGAATCAGAGACGGTCAATGAGGCTGAGTACCATTTTCATAACAATAAAGGCCAACAACTAAGCGAAAAGGAAATTTTCCCGCTATTTGAATTAATCTTAAACTGGGCAGAAACAAATGGGATCATCCAACATGAGGGCATGCTGGATGTCGAAGGAACCCAGCTATATTCCGAAACTGAACCGGTTGAAAAACTCATATCCACTATGCGAAAAGTAATAACAGAGTTGTCCGAGAAAAGAATAGAAGTGGAAAATCGATTAGTGGATTCCATTAGTAGTTTGGAAGAGATCCTTACAAAATTAAATGGGGCAAATCATCAACTACAGGATTTGCAAGATGAAAAAATGAAAACAATTAAAAAGGTTTTCTTTGAAAGTAAAGATATCGTCAAGTCTGAATTAATAAAGAGAATTCCAAAGCTACTTCAGGAATGCGCAGAAGTTATTAAAGACGATAGCGATTTTGGAAAAATAAACAATGTTTTAAACGAAGAAATGAATAGGCGTGTTCAGCAATATATAGAGGAAAAGATTTTACCGGATTATTATGAATCACTAAAGTATTGGCTTGATTTTTCAAAGGAAGAGTTAGAAACATGTCAAGCATGGCTCCATGATAGGAGAGATGGTTTTCACGTTCTTTTAGATAAAAAATTGCCGTTAGATTGTGATTTTACGATAATAGAAGATTGGCATAGAGATATTAAACGAATGACAAGCGGTACTTCAATCGATGAATTGAATGTTTTACGCAAATTCAAGACTACGCAATTTTTGATAAGCAATGCCGGAAAGCTTTTGAGTGCCTTTACGAAAAACTCACTGTTATCTAGCAAATATAGAACGTTAATTGAGACAGATGATTTTAAAGAAGTAACAGATGAAATGATTGCAAAGTTTCTCGTTCAATTTAATTTATTTGAAAAAGGCCTAGATAGAGATTTAAAATTATTCTTTAAACAGCCATATGAAGTCTTATCACAGAAAATGGATGAAATCAAACAACTCAAAAGAACAGATGAAACAACACTTCTAGAACATCAGGAAAATCCTGAGATTGTCCGTGACCCAATTACCATTTTTGAATTGAGGCTGCGACAATTCGAGTGGATGCTATTAGTTGAAAATAGTCCCGTATATGAATAAAATATCATCTCTAAAAAAGGTACCTTAAGAAAAATCTCGGTACCTTTTTTAATTAATAAAAAAATAATGTTTCAGTTTGTAAGTAAGATAATCTTCCTATCACTAATAAAAACAGAATATTCAGCATAAAAATATTAATAAAAATAGTAGGGGGAAAGCAATGAGAAAGATATCGGGTTTTATGTTTGTGATGACGGTTGTCCTAATGCTCATTTTATCTGCATGTGGGACAAATCAGGCTAGCGGCGATAAGGAAAATGACAAAAATGGTTCAAATAGAGAGGGAAAGAAAACTCTTCGTGTAGTAACGGACGCGGCATATGCTCCATTTGAGTACCAGGATAAAGGCAAGATTGTAGGATTTGACGTTGATATCATTCATGCAGTTGCGAAGGAAGCAGGCTACGAACTTGATATTGCCCATGTTGGGTGGGACCCGGTTTTTATTGAAATTGGCCAGGGAAGTGCCGATGTGGGGATTTCATCGATTACCATCACTGACGAACGAAAACAATCCTATGATTTCTCTCTGCCATATTTCCTTTCAACCAACAAGATTCTAGTACCTGAAGGCAGTGTTATTCAAAGTGCTGAAGATTTGATTGGTAAAGTTGTAGCCGTTCAAAAGGCAACAACTGGTGACGCTGCTGTAGAAGGAATCCTTGGGAAAAATCATAAGGATATCAAGAAATTTGATGATAACAATCTAGCAATCTTGGAATTAATCAATGGCGGGGCTGACGCAGTTGTGGCCGATAACGGTGTAATCGAAGCCTATGCAAAAAATAATCCAGATAAAAAGCTAGTTGTTCGTGGTGATCGTGATACATTTGAAGCTGAGTTTTACGGAATGTTATTTCCAAAAGGTAGTGAGGTTGTAGTTGATTTTAATAAGGCAATTAAAACTATTTTTGAAAACGGCACCTATAAGGACATTTATAAAAAATGGTTCGGTCAAGAGCCAGACCTAGACACCATCATTGCGGAGCAAGATAAGTAATCGGAATAATATGAAACGGCAAGATTGCGTAACTCAGAGATGCGTTACGCAATTTTTAATAGTGGAGGTGACATGATGGATTTTCGATTTGACATCATTGTTTAGTATGGACCATTGCTGTTAAAGGGTACTTTACTTACCATTGGTCTATCAATCGCTAGTATTGTAATCGGGACTATTTTGGGTCTGTTTATAGGGTTAGGAAATATGATGAAGAATAAGTTGCTAGCTTTCCCGTTTAAAGCGTATATTACCTTTTTCCGCGGTACACCACTGCTTGTTCAAATTCTCATTATCCATTTTGGGGTGGTCACGCTCATTGTGGATGGGACAAATGCTGTTCTCGCAGGAATCCTTGCCTTATCGCTAAATGCGGCAGCCTATATTTCAGAAATTTTTCGTGCGGGGATTCAGTCGATTGAAAAGGGGCAGATGGAAGCCGCCCGCTCACTAGGGATGACTCATGTACAAGCAATGCGTTATGTCATTTTGCCTCAAGCTTTTAAAAGAATGATCCCGCCACTCGGGAATGAATTTATCGTCTTATTAAAGGATTCTTCGTTAATTTCCATTGTGGCAGCTCCTGAATTAATGTATTACGTTGGACTAGCCAAAGGGCAATACTACCGTGTATGGGAGCCATATTTAACCGCTGCTATCATCTATTTAGTATTAACGGTTACTTTAACCTACTTCTTAAATCGGCTTGAAAGGAGGCTGACAACAGAGTGATTCGAGTCGAAAGGTTAAAAAAATCATTTGGTCCACACGAAGTATTAAAAGACATTAACGTTGTCATCCAGCCCAAAGAGGTTGTGGTCGTGATTGGCCCATCGGGTTCAGGTAAGTCAACCTTCCTACGCTGTATCAATCAGTTAGAGACAATTACGGATGGTCATATTTTTATCGAAGATGTCGATGTTGCTGATAAGAAAACGGATATCAATAAGGTTAGAACGGAAGTGGGAATGGTATTTCAGCACTTTCATTTATTTCCGCATATGACCGTGTTGGATAATATTATGTTGGCTCCACTCAAAGTACGAAAAGCCTCTAAAGAAAATTCGCGGGAAAAAGGGCTGCAATTATTAAGGAAGGTTGGACTTGAGGAAAAAGCAAATACTTACCCGGCATCCTTATCAGGTGGACAAAAGCAACGAGTAGCAATTGCCAGGGCGTTAGCGATGGAACCGAAAATGATGCTATTTGATGAACCAACTTCGGCTCTCGACCCCGAAATGGTTGGAGAGGTGCTGGAAGTCATGAAACAACTTGCTAAGGAAGGGATGACGATGGTCGTCGTCACCCACGAAATGGGCTTTGCACGTGAAGTTGGTGATCGCGTGATTTTTATGGACGATGGCCTTATCGTTGAAGAAAATGTCCCGAAACAACTATTCGAAAATCCGCTGCATAACCGTACTAAATCATTTTTAAGTAAAGTCTTATAAGTTAGCAAAAAATTCAATCAAACGTGTGATTGAATTTTTTTCTGCCTTAAAAACTGTGGTAAGTTATATAGAGAAGAAAGATAACGGAGAGGTGAAATACTTTGGTTAATTGGTACGAAGAAGTTTTACGAAGAAAAGATGCTATTATAAAAGATTTATTTGGTTTATTAGAAATCGAGTCTGTGAAAGATGTTAGCAGTCAATCACCAGTTCGTCCGATGGGCGAAAAAGTAGGAGAGGCCCTTGACTACATGTTAAACCTTTCTCTTCAAGCCGGTTTTACCACCAAAAATTTAGATGGTTATGTCGGTTATTTAGAGGATAAAAATAGCCGAAGCGATGATTATATTGGAATACTATGCCATCTTGATGTTGTCCCGGCAACTGGCGATTGGACGAGTCCCCCTTTTCAACCTACCATCCGCGATGGGAAAATTTTTGCAAGAGGCGCTATTGATGATAAAGGTCCAACCATCGCAGCTTTTTATGGTTTGAAAATGGTTAAAGAGCTTGGACTTCCCATGAAAAATAACGTTCGCATCATTTTCGGAACAGACGAAGAAAGTGGAATGAGCTGCATCAAGCATTATCGCGAGGTTGAAAGGATGCCTGCTTTGGGATTTGCTCCCGATGCAGATTTCCCAATCATTCATGCTGAAAAGGGACAAATTAACGTTACGTTGTCCATAAAAGATGACTCTCCTTATCCACAGAGTCCATTAGTGCTTCATTCCTTTAAAGGGGGAAATAGAATCAATATGGTTCCGGAAAGTGCAGTGGCTATTGTAGAAGGAGATATTGAAAAAGAATTTATTGAAGGCTTTGAATTGTTTTGTCATGAAAATGGCTATCCATATAAACTCTCATTTAAAGATGCTCAAGTGGAGCTAAAACTTTTTGGTCTATCTGCGCATGGAATGGAGCCACATAAAGGTGAAAATGCTGCTACTGCTTTAGCGAACTATTTATCAAGGTTTCCATTTCAAAAAACAGCTAATCAATATTTAGCGTTCTGTACTCTACTACACGAGGACTTTTATGGAGAATCTTTGGGCATTAATTATGAAGACTCTATCACTGGTCCATTAACGGTTAACCCAGGGGTGTTTTCCTTTGAACAAGATGGTGGAACTGTACAATTAAACATTCGTTGCCCGGTTTCAACCCGCTATGAGCTAACCAAACAGAAACTGGCTGATAGCCTAACAACGTCTGGCTTCACCATAGCTGGATTAAGAGAGTCGCAACCCCATCATGTCGAGGCAGATCACCCAATGATAAAGGTTTTGCAAAAGGTATATCAAGAAGAAACTAATTTGGAACCGACGCTTCTGTCAACTGGTGGAGCTACCTATGCAAAATTTATGGAATATGGCGTCGCTTTTGGAGCTTGCTTCCCGGGTAAATTGATGACCGCCCATCAAAAGGATGAGTATATTGAAATGGAGGACCTATTAAAGGCGACTGCCATTTATGCACGGGCCATTTATGAGTTGGCCAATCTCGATTGGGAGATCAGGTAAAATAAATGTGGATTAATCGTTGGAGTGCGCTAATTTGGATATCATTAGCGGAATTATTCGGATTAAGTCTTTGGTTTAGCGCATCTGCTATTTTGCCTGAGCTTACGGAAGCTTGGGACTTGAATCAGGCTTCCTCAGCTTGGGTTACCTCCGCTGTTCAGATCGGTTTTATTGTTGGTGCCTTAGGTAGTTCCTTTTTGGGCCTCCCCGATCGATACAACAGCCGTAAAATATTTGCCATTTCAGCTTTACTAGGTGCATTGCTTAATGGAGTTCTTTTCTTTGTTTCAGAGGCATGGTTAGGGATTATGATGCGATTTTTAACGGGTGTAACACTTGCTGGGGTATATCCGACAGCGGTTAAATTAATCTCTATGCTCTATCCGAATCAGAGAGGAATGGCCATTGGAGTATTAATTGCAGCTTTGACTCTCGGCTCAGCATTTCCTCACTTTCTTGTGTCGCTATTGGGAGGATTTAATTGGCGTGGGGTTATCATGGCGAGTTCAGTATTATCCCTTTTCTCTGCAGGAATAATGTATTGGTTCGTTCACGACTGCTCCATTGTATCTAAAAAGTCGAAAGTTAATATTCGGTTAATTAGGAAAGTTATTCAGAACAGGAAAGTGATGTTGGCTAACTATGGCTATTTCGGGCATATGTGGGAGCTATATGCTATGTGGACCTGGCTGCCTGCCTTTTTAACAGGAATTTTCAAGAACGATTACCCGCAACAAGTGGGTTGGTATAGTGCCTTAGCTTCCTTTATTATCATTGGGATAGCTGGTGCCATAGGCTGTATCGCAGGTGGTGCTTTAGGAGAGAAAATAGGAAAAGAAAGGCTTACCATAGTTGCGATGATAATTAGTGCAGGTTGTGCTATATTCGTCGGGTTTGCTAGTGCTATTTCTTTATGGTTAACTCTTATAGTGGCATTGATTTGGGGTCTATCGGTTATAGCGGATTCTGCCCAGTTTTCGGCATTGGTGACAGAACATTCCGAGGATGACTATGTTGGGACAGCATTAACTTTTCAAATGGCGATAGGATTTATCATTACTGTGGTCTCTATTAACCTATTACCCGTTATCCAAAACTACATTGGATGGGAGAGAGTATTTATCTTTTTGAGCATTGGCCCGATTTTAGGAGTTATTTCGATGCTGAAGCTACAAAGTGTTAAATAAATAAAGCCGGCAATGATATAGAGACCCGGTCTCTGTACCAAAATGACTGTAAAAAAGGCCGGAAATGGTATAGAGATCTGGTCTCAATACCAAAATGACCGAAAAAAAAGGCTGGAAATGGTATAGAGAGCCTGT